>JAYTSB010000094.1:0-2982 GCA_043745825.1 Actinomycetota bacterium
CTGAGAGGTACCGCGGCGGCGGTTCTCCCCGACAAGCTCCTGAGCACCACTGGACGACCTGGAACGCATGCGCGGCGGGGTTGAGCAACGAGTGGGACACGTTGCAACAGTCGAGCCGATGCAGGTGCAACTACTTCGCCGTTGGGACCCGTACGCGATGCCCGGCGACGAGGACTTGCCAGACCCATGGGGGCAGCCGAGCACGGCATACGGCACCATGTTCGACGTCATCGAACGCACCCTGCCGTTCCTACTGGACCACCTCGCCTGGCTGCAGAGTGAGCAACCGAATAGCTGACCACCTCAGGCGGCCAGCGCTGCTTCGCGCAGGCGGTGCACCACGGCATCGCGGTGGTTGCGGACGGTCCGCACACTGATGCTCAGTTGCTCGGCCATCTCGGCCGGGCTACAGCCACGGGCCAGAAGTTCGATCAGCTGCAACTCATGTTCGGTCAGTGAGCCGGCACACGCCACCACCTCCGCCAACTCGTCGGCCACGTCGAGCGTCACGACGGTCTCCACCGGCAGGTCGAGCAGGTTTGGAGCAGTCAGCTCGTGCACCATCAGGCGTCGGTTCGCCTGCTGGAACGCGCGGTACTCGCCCGCCCGCAGGACACTTGCAGCAAGGTGGCGCGACCGCCGCTCGGCGGGGAACTCGCGGATCACCAGCCACGTTGCCGACAGCATCTCGTCGAACGCGTCGACCGAGCCGCCCCGGCGATGCCCACCCCACCGGCGGGCGGTGGCAACCACCCCGGGAAGCAGCCGTTGGAGGACCACCCTGGCCGCAACATCGTCGGAGCGGGCGGCCGCCAGTAACCGCCGCAGGACCTCATTCGCGACAGCCGATGACGGGCCACGGTCACACCCGGGCTCGTCGGTTTGCGACCGATAGCCGGTGGCAAAAACCACCTCGTCCAAGGTGGCGAACTCGAAGCCGAGGCCCCATCCAGCAGCCCGCCGCAGAACCGCAGGGCGTTGGTTGAGTGCCTGCCACTCACGGTCAAGGCGGGCGAGTAGCGAACGATTGATGACGAGGGGGAGTCGCTGATTCATAGCTCCGATCGTCCGCGCGTCACCTCACGGCATGCCTCACAGCACGGCTCACAGGGCCCCCCGTAGATGGCTCACAATCCGCTGAGCAGGGAATTTCTTCGGAATCTTCCGATGAATTTTGCCGATCTGACCATCTCACCGTACCCAGTTCAGATGATGGACACCTGCGACGAAATCACGACACACGGCACGACACACGGCATCTCCGACGGCACGACACATGGCACGATCAACGGCAGCGGCTGGCAGTGCACCTGGCGGACTGGGCCCGATGCGGGCGCCACCCACAACCTCCGGGCCGGACGGCACCTGGTGGGGCGAGCACACACCGCCGACGTGCGCTGCGACGACCCGTCGCTGCAGCCTCACCACGCGCTCGCCGAGGTGCGACCCGATGGCGCCCTGGTGCTCACGCAGCTCACCGGTCGCACGCCGATGCTGCTCGACGGCCTCGTGATAATCGGTGAGGCGACCGTGCGGAATGGTTCGGTGCTCGAGCTCGGGGCGAGCACGATCGAGTTCCGGCGAACCACCGCCAGCACGGAATTAGGGACCGCGCACATCGTCGATAGCGCCCTGATCCGCAGCCCGCGGGCACTGCCCGAGTGGCAGACGGCAAACCCCACACCACCACCAGCGCCCGCACTTGCTCACGCCTCGTCCGCCGGTCTCGTTCCCGCGCTGCTTGGTTTGGCCGGCGCCGGCTTGATTGCCCTGGTGATGCAGCAACCGATGTTCCTGCTGTTCGGCGCGCTGGGTGGTCTGGTCGCGATTGGCAGTTGGGGTGCCCAGCGAATCGCCTCGCGGCGGTCGCAGCAGCGCGATGCGATCAAGTTTGCCGAAGCGCGAGCGACGTACCTCGCCGAGGTACGTCGCGACCGCGAACACTTCCGCCAGTTCCACGTTGCAACCGTGCCGACCGTTGCTACCGCGTATTCGGCCATCACCACGCCGGGCCCCTCACTGTGGTCTCGCCGCAGCACACACGCTGACGCCTACCTCGGCGCGCTCGGCCTGGGCGATCTGTCCTGGCCCGACGCGGCCAGCGAGACAGGCGTGGTCGAGGATCGCGAGGCATGCGACCTACCCATCGCGGCCGATCTTGGCCGCGGTGCGCGGCTGGCAGTGCTCGGCCCGCAGGCGATGGGTGTCGCCCGCGCGCTGGTCGTGCAGTTGGCCGCCTCGTGCGGGCCCGCCGACCTTCGGCTGGTGGTCGTTACCGATCGGCCGGCGCACTGGGACTGCGTGCGCGCGCTGCCGCACCTCAGCCAGCCGGATGGTTCCGTGGCCATCGTCCACGAGGCCGGCCTCAGCGCGCTGTTGGCCGATCTCGGCGAACACACCGCGCATCTGCTGTTCGTCACCGACCAGCCCACGCTGCTGGCTACTCGCACCAGCCCGTTGCGCCGTGCCCTTGCCGACCCAGACACACACGCGCTGATGGTCATCCTCCCCGCCGATATCGGGGTGCCGCACCTGTGCACCAGCGTGCTCACCACGGCCAGCGGCCCGACCGGTAGGTGGGTTGCCGACACGCACGCGACGATGCTGCCGGTGCCAGTACGCCTCGCCGGTCTCAGCGAGCGCAGCACGTGTAGATGTGCGGCAGCGTTGCGCACTTTGATCGACCCCGAAGACCCGCTGAGCGTGGCAACGGGCATGCCGCGCGATCTGTCGTTAGGTGCGCTGCTCAGTACCGAAGGCGGCACCTCGCTGACACCCGCCGGCATCGTGGCTACCTGGGTCGCAGCCGGGGCCGACCCCAGCCCGCGCACGCTGATCGGAATGGCGGCCGACGGCGCCGTTGATATCGACCTGGTGCGTGACGGCCCGCACGGCCTCATCGCCGGCACTACCGGCGCGGGCAAGAGCGAGTTGCTCCGCAGCCTGGTTGCGGGCATGGCCGCCGGTGCGAGCCCGGCGCAC
>JAYTSB010000095.1:0-3793 GCA_043745825.1 Actinomycetota bacterium
CGAGTGGGAGTGGTGGCGCCCCTCCCGGGTGATTTCTGTCAGCCGTTCGCAACGTAACCGTAATGTTCGATAGAGTGCAGCGGTCATGCGTCGCTCTCATCCCATCCGTTGCGCGCTCGGCTTGGTCATCGTCCTCTGCGGGGGCACGTTGGCGGCCCAGCCCGCTGCCGCGGACACTGTTGGCCAGCAGGAGCAGCAGGTCAAGGACGTGGTTGCCGAGCTCGAGCGGATGCACGAGAAGGTCGACCAGTACAACGAGGAATACCTCACCGCGCTGAACGACAAGACCGTTGTCGAGGCGGACATCGCGGTCAGCGAGCAGCACATCGCCGACCAACAGGCGGCGCTCGGGGTCCTGCAGGGCCAGCTCGCGAATGTGGCGGTGGAGCAGTTCATGGGTGGCGGCAGCGGTGCGCTCGGCCCGTTGTTCACCGATCCCGAACAGATCGACGACGGCCTCCAGCGTCAGCATCTCTCCACGGTCGTGGTCAATGCCGGTGCGGCCAGCACCGACGACTACGAGACTCTGCTCAGCGAACTCGCGAAGGAGCAGAAGTCGCTGGAGAAGCAGCAGGCTCGTCAGCAGGACCTGGCCAATCGGGCCGAATCCAGCCGGGTCAAAGCGGAGACGACCGAAGTCGCGCTGCAGGATCGGCTCGTCCAGGAAAAGGCCAAGCTCGGTGACCTGATCGAGCAGGAGCAGCAACGACAGGCCGATGCCGCCGCTGCGGCGTACCGCCAGCAGGTGGCGGCCTCGCAGGCGGCGGCCTCGCAGGCGGCGAAGGCGGCGAACAGACCCAGCACTGGTGGCGGCAGCGCCAGCACCGGCGGCGGCGGTACCTCGGGAGGTGGCAACACCGGCGGCGGATCCAGCGGTGGCGGCAGCTCCGGCGGGAGCACCAGCACCGACACTGGGTCGGGCAGCAGCGGCGGTTCCAGCGGTGATTCGGGTGCTTCCAGCGGTGGGGACGGCGGCGGCGGCGCAAGCAGCCCACCACCCGTGTCCAGCCGGGCATCGGTGGCGGTGAGCGCCGCGGCGGGCCAGATCGGCGTGCCGTACCGATTCGCAGCATCATCCCCCGGCGTCGCCTTCGACTGCTCCGGCCTCACCTCCTATGCGTGGGCTCAGGCGGGCGTCAACCTCCCCCACCAGTCGGCGGCGCAGTTCGCCTCCACTCCGCACGTGCCCAAAGAGCAGGCACAGCCGGGTGACCTGATCTACTACTACTCGCCGATCAGCCACGTCGGCATCTACATCGGCGGTGGCTCGATGATCCACGCCCCCGCCACCGGCCAGTTCGTCTCGTACACCACGGTTCGCTGGGACCGGGTCATCGGCGTCAGCCGTCCCGGCTGAGCCGGGTTGGGGACGCGACTCGCCACCTTCACCCGGCGGACCGCTACGGTCGGTCCCCATGCAAGGACTCGACCTCGCCAAGGTGACCGCCTGGTTGCTGGACAACATCGCGGGCGTCGAGGCGCCCTTCACGGTGGAGTTGATTGCCGGCGGACGTTCGAACCTCACGTTCCGGGTGCGCGATGCCCGTGGTCGCGAGTTGGTGCTCCGCCGCCCACCGCTCGGCCACGTCCTGGCCACCGCTCATGACATGGCCCGCGAGCACCGCATCATCGCCGCCGTCGGCAAGACCGCAGTGCCGGTACCGCCGGCGCTCGGCCTGTGCACTGCTCCGGAGGTCAACGGGGCGCCGTTCTACGTAATGGGCTACGTCGACGGGGTGGTGCTGGACAGTGCCGAGCGGGCCGCACTGTTGCCGATGCACCTGCGCGTCCCCGCCAGCGAGCACCTCATCGACGTCCTCGCCGACCTCCATGCGGTGGACATCGATGCCGTCGGGCTCGGCGACCTCGCCAAGCGTGAGGGATACATCGAGCGCCAGGTCAGACGGTGGTCGAGTCAGTGGGAGCACAGCAAGACCCGCGAGCTGCCGGCCATCGACGAGGTCGCCCGTCGCCTCGGCGAGCGCATGCCCATCCAGCGGGGTGTGGCCATCGCCCACGGCGACTACCGCTTCGGAAACTGCCTCACCGACGTCGGCACTGGGCGGATCAGTGCCGTGCTGGACTGGGAGCTGTGCACGCTCGGTGACCCGCTCGCTGACGTTGGTTACCTCGGCGTGTACTGGAGCGATGGCACCGATGCCACGCTGCGCGCCAATGATCCCACGCCCGCCGGAGGCTTCCTGTCGTACGCAGATCTGATCGAGCGCTACGCCCGCCGTACCGGTCGGGATCTCGTCGACATCGGCTATTACGTCGCGTTCTCGTGCTGGCGTCTGGCAGTGATCTCCGAGGGGGTCTATGCCAGGTATCTGCACGGAGCAATGGGGGATCAGAGCCTCGACCTCGCGCCGATGAAGGCCGGCGCAGAGGGCTTGGCCGAACGGGCGCTCGCCGCCATGAGAGGACTGTCATGACCGGGAACGGCAACGCGGACGGCAACAAGGACGGCAACAAGGACGGCCATGTACTGGCCGGATGGACGAAGGGCACGTTCAGCGCCGCCGGGTTCACCCGAGACACCTATCGGCGCGGCAGCGGGCCGGGCGTGGTGCTGGTGCACGAGGTGCCAGGGATCTCCCCGAAGGTGGTGACGTTCGCCAACGAAGTGGTCGACGCCGGTTTCACCGTGGTGATGCCGTCACTCGTCGGCACGCCCGGCAAGGAGGTCTCGCCGCCCTATGTGATGTCGTCGATGTTCAGGGTCTGCGTCGCCAAGGAGTTCAGCAACTGGGCGCTGGAGCAGACCTCGCCGATCATTGCGTTTCTCCGGGCACTCGCGCGGTCGCTGCACAATGAACTCGGAGGACCCGGCGTCGGTGCGCTGGGGATGTGCTTCAGCGGTGGCTTCGCGCTGGGGATGATGGTCGACGACATCGTCGTGGCCCCCGTGCTCAGCCAGCCGTCGATGCCGTTCGCCGTCGGTCGCAAGGAGCGCGGCGCAGACCTCAACCTGTCGCCGGATGATGCACACGTCGTTGCCCAGCGTGCGGCCGACGGCTGCCAGGTGCTGGGCCTGCGGTTCACCGGCGACAAGCTCGTCGGCAACCGCTTCGCAACCCTTCGCAACCTGCTCGGCGACGCGTTCATCGCAGTGGAACTACCCAGTGCCACCGCGCGCGATCACAGTGTGCTCACCGAGCAACGCGATGAGGCCACGGTGCGCCGGGTGATCGACTTCTTCATCGAGAAGCTGCAGCCGCCGGCAACTGGCTGAGCAGCGCTCAGGCCAAATTTAGTCTGAATGACCCGCCACCGTGACGAACGACGAAGTGTTCACGATCGCGAGCCGAACACGGTAGCTGCCGCTTACTGATCGTCTTTGGCGATCAGGCCGACGAACGCATACGTGATCAGCGACGTCGGAGCTGTTCCACATGTCTTGTCGTGACCGACGGCGAGGCCGCTGGAGCGCAGCTCGCCGTCCCCGCTCAACCCTGCAAATCGGCCTACACCAGAGCTGACGACCCAGGTGCCGGCTTCGGCGAACGAGATCCGGCACGGGTCGGTGGGTTCATTCCCCGGCTCCGTTTTGATGATCAGATCGAGAATCAGGGTGCCCTTGTCGAAATCGAGCTGCCACCGAGTCTTGGTCTCCGAGAAGTCCGCGTTTGGTACGTCGCTGAGGATCTGAACGGTTGCGTCCCCGTCGATCGGACCGTGCCCGGTGAGGAGGCCGCCGGTGAGGCAGAGGTCGGCGTCACACATGGAGTAGGTCAACGATCCTCCAAAATCTTGCGGGACAGCCCGACTACTTGCCTGGGCGCCGCATGCT
>JAYTSB010000096.1:0-4760 GCA_043745825.1 Actinomycetota bacterium
GACCGCCGTCGCCGGCGGCTTCGTGCGCGCCGAGCATGCCCGCCTCGCCCAACGCGCGCCGTCGGTGGATGAGGTGCTTGCGTTGGCCACTGCGCCGGCACCGGACACGCCGCACAAGTGGATCGACCTCGACACGGTGTGAGCGGGGTGCACACGCGGGTCAGTGCCTCAGCGGGTCCCGCGTCCTGGTGTTCAGCCGGCCATGATGCGGATCAACCGGAGGGCCTCGGCCATTGCCGCGTCGGTGGAGACCAGTACCCTGCGACCCACCGGTGGATCCGGGGCGCGGCGGAGGGCAACGACCTCCGTGCAGATCGCACGGTGCTCCTCGCCGAGCATCTCTGCAGCCCGCCGCCCGGCGCCGCTCTTGGAGGTCACATCCGCAGTGGTCGCGGTGTACAGCATCCGGCACACACCGAGCAAGCACCACACCGGCACCGTGCTGGGCAGGGTGTCGGCCGTGCCCAGCTCGCCGAGCGCGCCACGGAGCTCGCCGTGCACACTCGTCCAATAGGACAACGCGTTGTCGATCACGAACCGCACGCGTTCGGAAGCCTCGATGGGGATGGGGATGTCCACGGTCTGCGGGCCGCGGACGCGAACGCCATAGGTGGCGAGGGTGTACCACGTCACCGGGTTCATCTCGAAGCATTCGGCGTCGTGATGGAACCGGCGATCCAGGGTCCATGGCCGAGTCACGCCCTGCGGAGCCACGATCAGGTCGCCCCAAGCCAAGAACGGGCCGTCGACAGCGATGCCAGGATGTCGTTCCACGAACACAGCGTGGGCGGTCAGCAGCGATCCCGCCGTGTCGAGCGCCGTGACGAGCGCCGTGTCGACTACCTTCCGAGCATGATCCCGTTCCCGGAGCAGTCCAGTGACGTCCCCTGGCCGACGGTCGAGTGGTCGACCGCCGACCTCGATGCCGATGTCGACGCAGGTGCCGTGCAGCGCGCGCTCACCGATCTGCGCGAGACGCCGCCGGAGCTCGGTGTCAGCCTCGCCACTCTGGCCGTGCACCGCGGCCGGATCGTGGCCGAGCAGTATGGCCCGGACACCGATCGCGACACCACGTTGATCTCGTGGAGCATGGCCAAGAGCATGACCCAGGCCGTCATCGGGATGCTCGTCGGCGAGGGTGCGCTGGACATCGAGGCACCGATGGGCGAACGAGTTCCCGAGTTCGCCGGCACCGAGAAGGAGGCAATCACACTCCGCGATCTGCTGGCGATGAAGTCGGGGCTTGAGTTCGTGGAGGACTACGTCGACGACTCGATCTCGCACTGCTTGGAGATGCTGTTCGGCGCCGGTGCCGGAGACCACGCCCACTACGCCGCCGCCCAGCGGTTGCAGCACCCGCGGGGCACGGTGTGGAACTACGCGTCGGGTACGACCAACATCGTCAGCCGCATCGCGGGCGATCAGGTGGGCGGCACCGAGGAGGCAATGCGCGCGTACCTGCAGCAGCGTCTGTTCGGGCCGCTGGGCATGACATCGGCCGAGCCGAAGTTCGATCCGGCCGGTACGTTCGTCGGCTCCTCCTACGTCTACGCCACCGCTCGCGACTTCGCCCGCTTCGGATTGCTGTACCTGCGCGATGGCGTGTGGGAGGGCCAGCGGCTCCTGCCGGCCGGATGGGCCGACTACGCCCGCACCGAGGTGGCCGTCGATCCGGACCCGCCGCACTTCGGCTATGGCGCCCACTGGTGGATCTGGCGTGACCAGCCCGGCGGCTTGGCTGCGCACGGATACGAGGGCCAGTACATCATCGTGCTGCCCGAACGTGATCTTGTCGTCGTGCACCTCGGCAAGATCCCCGCCGATGTCCGCGCGCCGCTGATTCCCAAGCTGCGCACGCTCATCGAGGCCTTCCCGGTGGCCGTCAAGGACTGAGCGCGCTCCCGGAATCGCCCGGGTGGTCTGTGCTAACAAGTACGGGTGGGACAGGACATGGGCGACATCCGCGCAGTGAACGCCACGGGCCCCGGCGGATCCACTACGCCGTTCGTGCCAACCGCAAACTCGGGTAGGAATTCGGGCAGGAACTCGGGCATCGAGGCGGCGGACGAGTCGGTCAAGGCGCCGCGCAAGCCAGTTCGGTCGGTGTTCAAGCTCATTGCCTTCGCCGTGGTGATCTACATCTTCGTGCTGCCGCTCATCCCGGGCTTCCGCAAAGCAGCGCACGAACTGCGCCAGGTGAGCCCGCTCCTGCTCGTGCTGGGCCTCGGTCTGGAGCTTGCGGCCCTGTACTGCTACTCACTGCTCACACGCGCCACGCTCGGCGAGTCCGGCAAACTCGTGTCGTCGTGGCGGTTGTTCCGCATCCAGATGAGCACGAAGGCGCTCGGCAGCGTGGTGCCCGGTGGCAGCGCAGCCAGCTCCGCACTCGGGTACCGGCTGATGACCGTGTCGGGTGTGCCCGGGCCTGACGCCGGCTTTGCGCTCGGCACCGCCGGGCTGGGCTCCGCGGTCGTGCTCAACCTGATCTTCTGGATGGGTCTGATCATCTCGATCCCGTTCAACGGCGTGAACAAGGCGTATGTCACCGCGGCGATTGCCGGGGTGCTGATCATGGGCCTCGCCGCAGCCATCGTGTTCGGCCTGATGGAGGGTCAGGTGCGTGCCGAGAAGGTGCTGCGCTGGATTGCCCGTCACCTCCGCCAGGACGAGGACCGCACGGGCGACGCCGTGCGGCACATCGGTGCCCGGATCGAAGAGTTGATCTCTGATCGGGTGATGCTGACCCGGGTTGTCGGTTGGGCCGCGGCCAACTGGCTGCTCGACGCGGCGGCGCTGTGGGTGTTCTTGCGCGCCTACGGCCAGTCGCTCAGTGTCGACGGGCTCATCGTCGCGTTCGGCCTCGCCAACATCGCCGCGGTGGTGCCCATCACGCCAGGCGGACTGGGCATCGTCGAGGGCGTGTATGTGCCCACCCTCGTGGGCTTCGGCCTGACGCGCGTGACCGCGTCGCTCGGCGTTGCGTCCTATCGGCTCGCCCAGCTGTTCTTCCCGATCCTGTTGGGAGGGTTCCTGTACCTGACGCTGCGTGTCGGTCCATGGCGAATCGAACGGCTCAACCAGTTGAAACGCCTGCGCGATGTCGCCGCGGACACCACTAACCAGATCGAGAGCCCGCTCGAGTTCCACGAGCGCTTCGCGCCACGGCGGCCGAAGAGCGACGAGTCGCGTGAGCTGGCCCGCACTCGGCCCGATTTGTTCGACATCAGTGGCGAGATGGACGACATCGGCGACGACGACGCCTGACCACTGACGCCCGACCACCGACGCCCGACCACCGACGCCCGACCACCGACGCCCGACCACCGACGCCCGACCAGTAGCGTCGGCGCAATGAGCACGCATGAGCGCCCCTTTGGCCGTTGCCTGGAAGACTTCACTGTCGGCGACATCTACAAGCACTGGCCGGGCAAGACGATCACGGAGTACGACGATCATCTGTTCTGCATGATCACGATGAACCACCACCCGTTGCACACCAACGACTGGTTCGCCCAGCAGAGCGTGCAGGGCCGCAACGTGGTGGTCGGCAATCTCGTCTACTCCCTGGTGCTGGGCATGAGCGTGCCCGATGTCAGCGGCGCGGCCATCGCCAACCTCGAGGTCGAGACGCTGCAGCACAAGTTCCCCACGTTTCATGGCGACACCATTCACGCCGAGACCCGCGTGCTGGACGTGAAGGAGTCGTCCTCCAAGCCCGATCGCGGCATCGTCACGGTGGAGTCCAAGGGCTTCAACCAGGACGGCAAGGAGGTCTGCTACTTCCGCCGCCGGGTGATGGTGTGGAAGCGTGAGTTCGCCCCGCCGCGGGCGCGGCCCTACGACGGCCAGCAGGTCTGGGACGCGTGACGGACCACCGCGAGCGGGCCGTGTCCTTCGACGTGACGGCGGAGCGGTACGAGAGTGGACGCCCCGGTTATCCGCCAGATCTGCTCGAGCGAGTGTTTGCTGCGATTGGTCTGCAACGCCCACGAATCCTCGACCTCGGAGCAGGAACCGGCAAGCTGACGCGCCAACTGTTGGCCTTCGGTCCGGTGACCGCAGTCGAGCCCCTGCCGGCGATGCGCGCCCAGCTTGAGCACATGGTGCCGGGCGCGACCAGCCTCGCCGCGAATGCCGAGGTGATACCGATCGCCGACGGCGCGGTCGACGTGGTCACCGTCGGCCAGGCCCACCACTGGTTCGACCAGGAGCGTGCCAATCCGGAGATCGCGCGCGTGCTCGCCGACGGCGGGCACCTCGTTGCGCTCTGGAACCGTGAGGACGCGGTGCCATGGATTGTGGCGCTCGACGAGATCATGACTCGTGGAGAGCCCCAGCCGGACGAACCAATGCAGGTCGGCTGGTGGCGTTCGCTGTTCCGGCGCGAGCCGTGGTTCAGCGAGCCGGTTCTGATGGAGGGTGAGATGGTGGTGCCCACCACCAAGCAGCAGTTGCTCGACCGGATGGAGTCGCACAGCTACCTGAGCGTGCGCGGCCCTGCGGACCGCGAGCCCGTTCTCTCCGAGGTCGCCGCGCTGGTTGCCGACTTCCCCGATCCCTTCGAGGTGCCCTACCGCACCGAGGCCTACTGGTGCAGGACGCTGCCGCAGCACGGGTCCTGAGCTGGGGGCTGGCCCAGCTGCGCGATCTGCCCTGGCGCCACACCCGTGACCCCTGGGCGGTGCTCGTCAGCGAGGTCATGCTCCAGCAAACCCAGGTGGAACGGGTGATCCCGCGCTGGTTCGCCTTCGTCGAGGCAT
>JAYTSB010000097.1:0-4671 GCA_043745825.1 Actinomycetota bacterium
ACCTCCAGGTCCAGTAGTTGATTCACCCATCACCACTGCACACGGAGGTCTTCACCGCGTCAACCCTCCTGCGTCACCAACGTCCCGGCCGAGTACACCTGGGAAGTCGCGGGTCGCCAGTTCGGGGCGAATCGGCCAGCTACCCGTCGGAATGCCGTCGAGTTGTCGCGGTACCAGGCAGCCCGCCAGCGGAGGCGGTCGATCTCGCCTTGGTCGGCGTTCAGATTGGCCTGAGAAGTTGCCGCATCGTCGAGGGGCGCGCACTTCCCCCCAATTTGTCACCCTTGCTGCCGAACTGAGCAGGAATTGACCGGCACCTGCGCCGTTCAGCGTCGCGCTCAGGTGCGGAGCTGGGCGCCGAGCTTGGACGTTGCAGCGATGACCTTGTTGCGCACCTCGGCCAGCTCGGCGTCGCCGAGGGTTCGGTCTGCGGCCTGCAGCCGCAGGCGGTAGGCGAGGCTCCGCGATCCCTCGGGAACACCCTGGCCGCGATAGTTGTCGAACAGGGCGAGGTCCACGAGCAGCGAACCGCAGGCCTGGCGGATGGCCTTGTCGATCTTGTCAGCCGGCGTGGTGTCGGCCACCACGAGGGCGACATCGAAGTCGCTCGACGGGTAGCGGCTGGTGGGCTTCCACTGCGGGATCTTCGGCTCGATTGCGAGCAGGCGGGAGAGGTCGAGCTCCAACCAGGCCACCCGCTCGGTCACCCCGAACGCGGTGAGCACATCGGGATGGATCTCGCCGATTGCACCGACGACATCGCGCCCGATCGACAGCGTGGCCGAGCGCGTCGGGTGCAGCCCCACGGGAACGTTGCCCTGGTCCACCCGCGCGCCGAAGCCCATCGCTGCGGCGATCTCCCGCCACAGCTCCATGGCGGCGCGGGCGTCGGCGCCCGCCATCACGACAGCGAGCGATTCGTACTCGGGGGGCAGCTCCGTGCTGCGATCACCCGGTGGGTACACATGGCCGATCTCGTAGAATCCGACGCCGGTGGTGCGGTGCGACTCGTTGAACGCAATGGCGCGCAGCATGCCCACCCGCATCGACGGGCGCAGCAGGTCCTCGCCCATCACGAGCGGATTGGTGACCCGGATCGCGTCGGCCGGCAGGCCGGCCGATGTCAGGTCGGGCGGGCTGAGGAAGGTGTCCGTGATGGCCTCGTCCAACCCATGGCCGAGCAACACCTGACGCACTGCTCGCCGCCGCTGCTGCACGGCACTGAGCCGGCCGTGTCCGGACGACAACGGCGCGCTGGAGTGCGGCACGGCCTTGCCGATGCGGTCGTAGCCGAAGTGACGCGCCACTTCCTCGACGACGTCGATCTCGGCCGTGCTGTCGGGACGCCACGAGGGCAGGTCGATGGTGAGCACGTCACCGTTGCGGCCGGCGACGCTGTAGCCGATCGGCGCGACGAGCGCGGCGATGTCGTCCGCCTCAAGCGACGTGCCGAGGATTCGGTTGACCTGGCTGACCCGCACGCTGATGGGGCGCACCTGGGGCGGCAGGCTCTGGTGGCGGGCATCGGCGCCTCCGGCGTGCACCACGAGATCGGAACACGTCTCGCCGAGCAACTCGATGAAGCGCTGTTGGGCCAGCGGCATGCCATACGGATCCACACCGCGTTCGAAGCGACCGCTGGCCTCCGAACGAAGGTTCAGGCGATTCATCGTGCGCGTGATGGCGGTCTGCTCGAAGTGGGCGATCTCCAGCGCCACCACGGTGGTCTCGTCAGTGATCTCGCTGTGCAGACCGCCCATCACACCGCCGATGCCGATCGGCACGTCGTTCGCGTCGCAGATCAGCAGGTCGTCGGCCGTGAGCGTGCGCACGGCGCCGTCGAGCGTGGTCATCGTCTCGCCGTCGGCCGCCAGGCGGATGCGGAACCCGCCACCGCCGAGCGTGTCGAGGTCGTAGGCATGGTTGGGTTGGTTGACCTCGAGCATCACGTAGTTGCTGACGTCGACCACGTTGTTGATCGGTCGCATGCCGGCCGCAGTGAGCCGGCGGGCCATCCACTCGGGAGAGGGCTGCACGCGCACGCCGGACAGCACGATCGTGGTGAATCGGGGGCAGCGCTCGCCGTCGACGAGGTCCACCGTTGCGGTGCGCAGCGGCCCGTCGGCAGCCACCTCGGCGACGCCGGTGTCGGGGCCGGGGCAGACCACGACGCCGAGCTTCGCGCCGAGATCGCGGGCGATGCCACGATGCCCCCAGCAGTCCGGACGGTTGCGGGTGAGGTCAATGTCGAACACGATCTCGGTCTGTAATCCAAGGGCCTCGCCGTACGGCAGTCCGAGCGCAGTCTCCGAAGGCAGGATAAGGATACCGGTGTGATCGTCGCCGAGGCCCAACTCGCGCGCCGAGCACAGCATCCCTTGGGAGTCGATCCCGAGAATCGGACGAGGCTCGATCGCCCGCCCGTCGGGCATCCGCGTGCCCGGCGTGGCCAGCGGGATGACGTCGCCGGCGTGCATGTTGAAGGCACCGCACCAGACGTGGCGCTCGACGCCGTCACCGGCATCAACCCACACTCGGTGCACCTTGGCGGCGTCGGGGTGTCGCTCGGTGCGCAGGACGCGCGCCGTGACGACGCCCGGCACGGTGGCGCCGACGTGTTGGATCTCCTCGACCTGCATGCCGAGCTGTGTCATCGCCGCGGCAAGTGCCTCGGCGTCGTCGCCGACCGGGGCGAGGTCCTGGAGCCAGGCCAAAACGACTTTCATGGAACGATCTTCATGGTCTGTGTCTTCCCGGTCTCAGAACTGCTCGATGAAACGGATGTCGTTGCTGAACATGTCGCGGAGGTCGGCCACGCCATGGCGCTCGCGGGCCATCCGGTCGATACCGAACCCGAACGCGAACCCGCTCCATTCCTCCGGGTCCAGCCCACCGGCGCGCAGCACGTTGGGGTGCACCATGCCGCAGCCGCCGAGTTCGATCCAGGTGCCGTCCGGGCGTTGAATGTCGAACTCCGCCGACGGCTCGGTGAACGGGAAGTAGTTGGGGCGCAGCCGACTGTTGAAACCCTCGCCGAAGAACGCCTTGGTGAATGCGTCGATGGTGCCGGCGAGGTGGGCCATGGTGATGTTGCGGTCCACCACCAAGCCCTCGATCTGGTGGAACACCGGCATGTGCGTGGCGTCGGGAGTGTCACGCCGGAACACCTTGCCGGGCATGACCATGTAGATCGGCGGGGCGATGGCCTGCATGACGCGGATCTGCACCGGTGAGGTGTGGGTGCGCAGCAGGACGCCGCCCTCGGGGTCGTAGTCGGTGAACAGCGTGTCGAAGCCACTGCGCGCCGGGTGGCTGCGCGGCATGTTCAATGCCTCGAAGTTGTAGAAGTCGGTCTCCACTTCCGGACCCTCGGCCACCTGGAAGCCGAGGCCGACGAACACGTCCTCGAGCCGTTCCCAGGCCTGGGTTGACAGGTGGGGATGGCCGCGCCGGGGGCGCGTGGTGACCTCGGTGAGGTCGAGCCGCTCCGCCTCGATCCTCGCGATGACCTCTGCTGCGCCGAGGTCATCGCGACGCGCGGCGATGGCCTGCTGCACGGCTCCGATGGCGTCGTTGATGGCCTGGCCGGCGGCCTTGCGGTCGTCGATGGGAAGGCTGCCGAGCTGGGTCTTCAGCACGGTCAGCGGACCCTTCTTGCCGAGCACCTCGGTGTCGACGGCGCGCAAGTCGTCGAGCGTTGTCACCGACGCGACACGTGCCAGGGCGGCGTCACGCGCCTGACGGACTTGATCGATCATGGGAAACCTTTCCAAAGAACCGGAGGCTGGTGCGGACACACGTGGAGAGCATCCCCCGGGCCGGTCATCATCGGCAGTGCGCGTCAGCGAGCGAGCGGCACTCCCCCGAGGCAGACCCGGGGGCGACGAAATCGCTGCGACAACATGGTGGCGAGCCTACCGCGCAGCCCGTTGGCGAGCAGCCTCGAATACCACGACCGTCGTGGCCATGGCGACGTTGAGGCTCTCCGCTCGGCCGGAGTGAGGGATGGACAACCACGCATCGATGGGAATCTGCGGGTCAACGCCGTGGGCTTCACTGCCCATCACGAGCGCGAAGGGGCCGGTGAGATCCATTGAGGTGTATGCCGTGCCCTGGTGCGTAGACGTCCCGTTCAGCGCCAGGCCCAGGTGCTGCAGGTCCTGGAGGGCGACATCGGAGACGAAGGGCACATGGAAGAGCGCGCCGGCTGATGCGCGAACGACCTTGGGGTTGTAGGGATCCACCGAGCCGGTGATGAGGACGACGCCGTCAACACCAGCGGCCTCGCACGAGCGCAGGATCGTGCCGAGGTTGCCGGGATCGGCGATGCGGTCGCAGACCAGGATCAGCGACGCTCCAGCCATGTCCGCCACCGGCCGTTCCTGCATTCGCACCACGGCGACGACGGGCTGCGGGGACTCCGTGGAGGCGATGCGCTCCATCACGTGTGGAGCCAGCTCGAACACGGGGCAGTCTGCGCCCGGCACCGGCCTGCCCTTCGGGTCCACGTACTGGGCCTCGATCTGCCAACCACCGGCGATCGCTTCCTCGATCAGGATGCGTCCCTCGACGACAAAGGCACCCTCGTCCCAACGAGCACTGCGGCGCCCGATGAGGCGCCGCAGTCGCTGGATCTGTCGGTGTTGGTAGCCATACTGGTAGCCCGGCTGG
>JAYTSB010000098.1:0-2614 GCA_043745825.1 Actinomycetota bacterium
GCGCCGCCGCTGACGCAGCCGGTCGCGATCCCGCCACGTTGCAGATCGGCGTGTTCGGAGTGCCCGGTGACCCCGCGATCATCGACGACTATCGCAAGGCTGGGGTATCCCGGTGCGTCTTGGGCCTGCCGTCCGCGCCGGCGGACACCGTCATCCCATTGCTCGACCAGTTTGCGAGCGTGCTCGACACCTGACCGCAACGGCGGCCGGCTACTTCAGGAACCGGCTGGTGGTGTTGTCGGCCAACACCTTGCCGCCGGTCTGGCAGGTGGGGCAGTAGGCCACGGTGTAGCTGCTGTAGCTCACCGAGCGGATGCGATCGCCGCACACCGGGCACGCCTCGCCGACCCGGCCGTGCACGTTGCCGGGGCGATCTTTGGACGAGCTCATGTCGGTACGGGTGCGTTCGTAGGCGAGACCGTCCTCCACGCACCCGTGGATCGCGGCGTGCACCCGGACGACCTCGTCAGCGCTGAGCTTGGCCGTGTTCGCGAACGGTGACACCTTGGCGCGGTGGCAGACCTCGTTGGCGAGCATCCGCCCCAGGCCGGCGATGGCCTTCTGGTCGCGCAGAAAGCCGTGCAGGCGCATCGAGTACTCGGCGAACTGGCGCTGCAGGGCGGGCACGTCCAGTTCCAGCGCCTCCGGGCCGAGTTTGCTGAGCGGCAGGTCCT
This sequence comes from Actinomycetota bacterium, assembly GCA_043745825.1. Classification (GTDB taxonomy): domain Bacteria; phylum Actinomycetota; class Acidimicrobiia; order Acidimicrobiales; family Ilumatobacteraceae; genus WLMZ01. The sequence goes on from JAYTSB010000098.1 coordinate 675, forward strand.
GCAGCGCCGTGGCCGTGGGTGTGCACCACACCCCGGCGCGCCGTTCCGTGCCCTGTTCGGTGAGCAGCAGCGCCGGGTTCTCGGCCCGGTCGAGGTCGGGCTCGAACACGAAACGGGCCTGGCCGCCGCGCGGCTTGGCCGACTGCTTCAGGTCCACCAACAAGCGGCCGCCCTGCATCAGGTGCACCACGAACGTGATCGGCTCGAACTGCAGCAGCAGGTACTTGCCGCGCCGGCCGACCTGTTGCAGGGGTAGGCCGTAGGCCTCGCTCGGCGCCGGCACCGCAGTCTTCAGCGCGGTGAACGTGATGGGGACGAAGCGCTGCAGTCGCTCGCCCGCGAACTGGTTGGTGAGCCGTTCGGCGTGGGCTTGGACCTCGGGCAGTTCGGGCATCGGCGGCGGTCCCGGGTCACTCGTACTCGGTGCGCTCGCGCACACTGTCGAACACGGTGCTCATCGCCGCGAAGATGGCCTGGTTGTCCATCAGCGCCTGCTGATCGCCACTGAGCAGGATCCGCCCCTGGATGAACGCCTCCTGGGCGTTGAGCGTGCCTGTGGCGACGGCCACCGCCGTCTCCCATGTCTGCTCGAAGCGCAAGTGCTCGGGAAAGGCCGGCCCCGCAGCGAACGTGAGGTGTCCGTCTTCCACCTGCAGCGAGTAGACAATGGTGCCCTCCGGCCCGTCGGTCACGACCTGAGTGACCCCGATCTTAGAGCGCGTTGCTGCGTCGGCGACCCCGGCACTGGTCGCGGCCTCGCCGGCCACGGCGTCGATCCAATCCAGACTGAGATATCGCACGGCGACAACGTAGTGTCGAAAGGGTGTGCGAACCAGTCTCGTCCCGATCGAGCCCCGGATGACCTGGTCTGCTGCGGACGAGGGCGAGCACCCCGGATCCCCGGTCGAGGCGTGGTGGTTCTGGGGGTTGGCGGCTGACCGTCGGGCGGGCGTGTTCGTGGGGCTGGAAGTTCGTGGCCGCCGATACGACTACTGGGCCGGCCTGGTTCGCGTCGACGAGCCGTACCTGTACATCGAGGAGCTGGACGGCGGGGGTCGTCGTGACGGCCTGGAGATCAAGCCCGCACAGATGTGGGCCGATGCCGTCTGTGACGTGGCGTTCCAGCAGTGGAGCATCGGCAACGAGGCTCATGGGGTGCTGCTCGACGACCCGGACGAGGCCTGGCGACGCGCTCACGGCACGGTGGTGCCGGTGACGTTCGACATCGAGTGGTACGCCGCCGGCGATCCGACGTCGATCGAGACGGGCCGGATAGACCATGGCTACAGCCAGCCGGGGGAAGTGGATGTCCAGATCGAGTTGACGTCGGGACTGTTCACGTTCACCGGCGCAGGCGAGCGGGTGCACGTGTGGGGCGCTTCGTACCTGCCATCATCGTTTGCCATGCCGATTGCAACGTCCGGGATGCGCGCGCCGTATCGGCGTAGCGACGGTGCCACCGTGGATCAGGTGCTGACCGACCGTTGGCGGGGCAACGTGGTGGGGCGCTGGCGATGAGCCGCGACATCCTCAGCGAGCTGGCCGAGGCCAAGCGAGGTCCGCAGTACCGCGAGGTCGTGGCCCAGAGGGGCATGGTGGTGGAGGACCGCAGCAGCGGCTTCTGCGGCGACATCGTCAAGATCACGTCCGAAGCCGTGACGCTGCGCGACCGCAAGAACCAGTTCCGTCATTTCACATGGAAGGAGGGCGGGTTCTTGTTGGAGGGCAAGCCCGTCACCCTCGTACGCGCCACGAAGTCTGCTGCGCCGGGTGCCACGACGACGCGCACCACGAACAGCGGATCGGTGGCCGCGCGTGAACCGGTACGAGCGAAGGTGGCCAAAGCGGCGCGCATCTGGGTGGAGGGCAAACACGATGCCGAGCTGGTGGAGCACGTGTGGGGCGACGACCTGCGCGAGTTGGGCATCGTCGTGGAACCG
>JAYTSB010000099.1:0-2021 GCA_043745825.1 Actinomycetota bacterium
CCACGTACTCCGGGGTGTCCAGCGGCGTCGGGACGTCGCTCTCACCCTCCAGTTTCTCCCACGCAACGTAGGCCGTCTCCAGCTCCGGCGAGAACAGCCTGTCGCGGATGAACTGCGCCGAGGTGTCGTTGCCGGCCTGCGCCGCGATCGCATACTGCAAAAAGATGTTGGTGTCCTGGGCCACCTTCTGGCTGTAGTCGGCGTAATAGCCGTTGGCCTCGTTGCGCGTGATGGTGGCCTCCGAGTAGCCCTTGATCGCATCGCCGCCGGCGAGACCGCCGAAGTAGGCCGCGTAGGCCGTCAGCAGTCCGGCGATACCGAGCAGGATGGCTGCGACCAGTTCGATCTTGCCACGGTCGTGGTCATCGACCTCGACGACCTCCACTCCGTCAGGCCCCGCACTCGACGTGATGTCAGACATGTCTCTCTCCCACTGTCCCGCTGGTACCAACCGCTGGTACGGACGTTCGAGACAGTACCGAGCGCAACCCGCCCGGGCAGGGATCCCGGGTTCCGGTGCACGCGCGAGCGAGCGTGCGGAAGCCGGCGATGCCCACTCGCGCAGTTTGGCTTCCCGCTCTACGGAAACTTTCCGATCTGTGGTCAAGGTACCCGATACGTTTTGTTAAAATGGAGCGGTGCCGCACTGCCGGGGCACACCCATCCGGGCAAACACGGAGGACCACGAGATGGCGCTGGCCGAACGATTGCAACACCTGGGCACCGAGACCGCGTTCTCGGTGTCGCTCGCTGCGGCCGAGTGGGGTGCCAGGGGCAATCGCATCTTCCCGTTCCACCTCGGCGACCTCGACCTTGCCACGCCCTCCAACGTCGTTGCTGCGATGGACCGCGCGGTCGCGGACGGCAAGACCGGGTACTGCGCGGCAGCCGGCATCGCGCCCTTGCGCGAGGCGCTCGCCGAGGACGTGGGCATGCGCCGCGGCCTGCAGTACGCACCCAGCCAAGTGGTGGTGCAGCCGGGCGGCAAGCCCGTCATCACCAAGTTCATCCAGGCGGTAATGAACCCGGGCGAGGAAGTGCTCTACCCGAACCCCGGCTACCCCATCTACGAGAGCCAAATCGAGTACTTCGGCGGCATCGCAAAGGCGTACCGGTACCTGCCCACCGCCACGGGATTCGCGATCGACCTCGACCAGGTCCGCGCCCTGATCACCCCGCTCACCAAGGCCATCATCTACAACGACCTGCAGAACCCCATCGGCGCCGAATCCACCGATGCCGAACGCGAGGCCATCGCCCAGATCGCGATCGAGCACGGTCTCTACGTGCTGTCGGACGAGGCGTACTTCGAGATGCGCTATTCCGGCACCTCGAAATCGATTGCCTCACTGCCCGGCATGCAGGAGCGCACGGTCATCCTCTATACGTTCTCCAAGAAGTTCGCGATGACGGGTTGGCGGCTCGGGGCGGCCATCGGTCCGCAGGACATCGCCGACACGATCGCCAAGCTGAACACGAACGACGAATCGTGCACCACCCACTTCGTGCAGTGGGCCGGCGTGGAAGGCATCCGCGGCGACCAGACCGAGGCCAGGGCGATGCTGGACGTGCTCGTCGATCGGCGCGACAGCGCCGTCGCCGGGGTCAACGCCATACCGGGTATGAGCATCGCCGCTCCGGAGGCCACGTTCTACCTGTTCCCCGATGTCACCGATGCGATGGGCCTCGTCGGCGCCACCGACCTGGCTGCGTTCGCCGAGCAGGCCCTGCACGCGACCGGCGTGTCGTTCTGCACCCGCCGCCATTTCGGCCGGCCACAACCGGGCGAGGACCGCCAGTACGTGCGCTTCGCCTACTCCGGCATCAGCACCGCCGACATCAGCGAGGGCCTCGGCCTGCTGCAGCAGTGGATCGGCAGTCACGCGTGAAGGTCGTGATCACCGGCCGTGTACCTGAGGCCGCTGTCCACATGCTGGCCGCCGAGCACGACGTCACCAGCTGGGACTCCGAGACGCTGGTGTCACGCGAGGAGCTGCTGCAGCGTGTGGCCGGCGCTGACG
>JAYTSB010000100.1:0-7600 GCA_043745825.1 Actinomycetota bacterium
GTTGCCTTCCTGCGGAGTGCCGGCTACGCAGACGACGTCGAGCTGCACGCCGGTGGTCTGGCGTGCGCGCGCACGCAGATGAGCTACGCACTCGACGGCGTGATCGTCGATCACACCTTCCGGTTCGAGGGCGACAGCGATCCGGGCGACGAGGCAATCGTCCTCGGCTTGCGCTACCCGGACACAGACGTCCGGGCGATCCTGGTGTCGGCGTTCGGCCCGGGCGCCGATCCGGCCACGGCCGAGTTCCTGTCTCGCCTGCACGGCGGCTGATGCTCAGCGAGTGACCGCTCGGGCCCGGGCGTCACCGAGCGGCACCGGCGCAACATCTATTACAACGACCTCCATACCGGCTGTAGTTGACAGCGTGCACGCGATAGCTGTGCCTAGCTGTTGAACTCGCGTGAGTCGTGGCGGCGCACCGGGGTGACGGGTGTGAAGCGCATCGGCGCCCCCGGCGAGAACGAGCCCTGCAGGTCCACCACGAGGTGGCTGGCCTGCGACAGGAACACGCAGAATGAGCCGTCCGGATCCAGCGGCACCACGGCGACGTTCGCCGCGATCTGCCCGACGGTCATGTTGCTGTTCGACTTGGTCTGCGGGCCGGCTGCGAGTGCCGAGCACTTGTCCGCAGTGGCGTAACCGGACTGCTTGGCCCCGGTGAGCGTGAGGTTGACCAGTGCCGCCGACGCCCCCACCGGACCCTGCACACGCACGATCGAACCTGCGGCCTGGACCTGGCCGCACTGCTGTGCGCCGGTGGCCGGATCGGTGGTGCAGGCCCGGGTGTCGAGCAGGCGCTGCGGGGCCGGCGACGGCGCGTAGCCCCAACCGCCACTGGCCGCGGGGGCGAAGTAGCCCTGGACGTCGATGGCCTTTTGGGTCGTGGCGCTGGTGTAGGTGCAGATCTGGGAGCCGCCGGACCCGGCGGTCGCCGGCACGACGGCGAGGTTGGCGACGGTCGCCCCGGCCGTGAAGTTGGTGTTCGAACGGGTCTGCGGGCCGGCGACGAGCGTGGCGCAGGAATCCGCCGTCACGTAACCGGCACCTGTGGGACCCGTGATGGTGAGGTTGGCCAGCATCGCGACCGCGTTCGAGGGAACCGCTGACGTACCGAGCATGATCTCGGTGTTGGCCGCTACCGGGCCGCGCTGGCCGCAGGTACCGTTCGGCGCGCAGAAGGTCTGTGTCCGGGTGTCGATCAGGCGCTGCGGAGCAACCGTCGTGAGCAGGTTGCCCCCGCCCGCCGACGATGCCGCCGGTGCGAAGAAGCCCTGCACGTCGACGATGGTCTGCACCGGCTGGGACTGGTACAGGCAGAACTTGCCACTTGCGTCCAGCGGCACGACGGACAGGTTGGCGGTGGTGACGCCGGGCGTGGCGTTGCCGTTCGACGAGGTGCGATCCCCCGTCGCGGGTCCGCACGACTCGGCGGTGACGTAGCCGGCGTTGCTTGCACCCGTGAGCGTGATGTTGACGACGGCTGCCGTTGCCCCGGCCGGCGCCTTGGCGTCCACGACCGTGCGCCACTCGGCAGCGGGAACCTCGCCTGGGGCGAGGCAGCGCTGGGTGACCGTACCGCTGCTGTCGGCCACGTTGAGACACGTCTTCGTGAATGGTGCCGGCGGCGCGGAGGCCACGCCGGAGACGTTGAACGTGGCGATTGTCTTGGCCTGCGCCGGTGTGCCCCGGAACTCGAAGTGCATGGGATCGCGGAGCACGCTCGACTTGCTCTGGCTGGGTGTGGCGCATCCCCCGTTCCAGCCGTACCCACCCCAGTAGAGGCCCCAGCGCTCGGCGGCGCGAACGATCCACTTCGGCAGGTCGGTGGTCATCGGGGTGGCGCACGCGGTGGCACCGTTGACACCGCGATACGTCACCTCCGGGTTGGCGGCCGTATTCATGTCGAGTGCCAGCCCGTAGGCGTGGTTCGACATCTGGTCGCGCGTCTGGCCGTCGCAATCCTTGCGACTGTTCGATGTGCATCTGAAGGCATAGGTGCCGACGTCGGTGATCGTGTAGCCGCCAGCCACGACGTCGCGCATGAAGCCCTCGAACAACGGCAATGATTCGGGGAAGGACCGCAGTTGCTTGATCGCCACCTTGCCGATCGCGGCCTTGTTGCCCACGAGCAATGGTTCCCACCCCGACAGTGCTGTCGAGCCGTTGTACGCCCAGCCGATCCACTTCCACCCTGCGGGCGGGAAGGTGCCGCCGCCGGTGACGAGGATGCCGAGCGCGCCGGCCGTAGCTTCGTCGACGATGCCGGTCTCGGGCAGGGCCTGATCAACCTGGAACTTCTTGACCACCGCTTCGGTGACGGGTCCGAACTGACCGTCCGGGGTGACGGAGTACCCGGCGGTCTTCAGCGCGTTCTGCAGGGTGGACACTCGTGAGCCCGAATCGCCCAGGGCCAGGTTGACCCATGGTTGGGTGGTGGCGTCGGTCGGCGTGGGAAACGGCGGCGTCGGCCAACCCCTGCTTTCCGGGCGACCGTCCGGACCATCGAGCAGACACATTCCGACGTCGCCCGACGTCATCGCCGCCGTGGAGCACTTCTGCGGCATCGACGGCAGGGCCCACGGCGTGTTGTCGGTGCTACCGGCAGCCCACACCACCGCCGACGGTGAGTACGAGATGCCGGCGCACACGACCATCCAGGCCATCACGATGGCCACACTCCGCCGACAACGCTTCATCGGACGAAGTCATCGGCACATCCACGATGTGCCTTGAGTGAACCGGGCTTTCCGCTCGCCGCGCCGCAGGTCAGCGGCTATGAAGTGTTGCGGGCCGCACAGCCCCTGCAGTCCCGTGTCAGTCCGTGTAGCGCCGGACCGTCGCCTTCTTGCCCTTCAGCGTCGTGCGCTGCATCGCCTCGATCACCGATCCGGCGGACCACTCCGGCACCCCGACGACTGCGAAGTGTTCGGCGAGCTTGATCGGGCCGATCTCGCGTCCGCTCAGGTTTGTTTCGTTGGCGATCGCGCCGACGAGGTCGCCGGGTCGGATGCCGTCTTTGCGGCCGAGGCCGATGTAGACCTTGGCGGTCTCGCCGTTGTCGCGGCCGCGGACCAGCTTGCCCCGATCAGCGGCCGGACCGCTGTCAGTGCGCTGCTTGTTCGGTCGCTCCACACGCTGCGACGCGTCCGGAATCTCTTTCTCGTCGACGACTGCACCGCTGGCCTCGTGGGTCAACTTCACTGCGGCGAGCGCGATCTGACGGAGGTCGAACTGCTGCACGAGTGTGTCGACCACGTCGTCGTAGTTCTGGAGGTCGTCGGCCTCCAGCGCCGTACGCAGCGTGCCGAGGGTCAGCTCGATCTGGCGGGCGCGCAGATCGGCCACCGAGGGGACCTTCTCGATTGCGATCTTTTGCTTGGTGAGCCGCTCGATGTTCGCCAGCAGCCGCTGCTCGCGCGGCTCGGCGAGGGTGATGGCCACGCCCTCGCGACCGGCTCTGCCGACGCGGCCGATGCGGTGCACGTAGGACTCCGGAGCCGAGGGGACGTCGTAATTCACCACATGGGTGAGCTGGTCGATGTCGAGGCCTCGCGCGGCGACATCGGTGGCCACCAGGAGCTCGGTGGTGCCGGCACGAAGACGGTTCATCACCCGATCTCGCGATTCCTGGCTGAGACCGCCGTGCAGTGCCTCGGCGCGGTATCCGCGACCGTTCAACGTCTCGGTCAGCTGGTCCACTTCCGTGCGGGTACGGCAGAAGACGATGGCTGCGGTGGGTGCCTCGACATCGAGGATGCGCCCCAGCGCGGCCGCCTTGTGGCTGCGCTGCACCACGTACACACTCTGGCGCACGAGCGCCTTGCCCGGCTTGGTGTCGCCGAGGCCGATCTGGATCTTCACCGGATCGGTGAGGTGGCGCTTGGCGATGCCGTTGATCCGCGGCGGCAACGTGGCCGAGAACAACACCGTTTGGCGGCTCTTCGGCGTGGCCTTGAGGATCTCCTCGATGTCCTCGGCGAAACCCATGTCGAGCATCTCGTCGGCCTCGTCGAGCACGACCAGCTGTACGTCGTCGAGCGGCAATGTGTTGCGGGAGATGTGGTCGAGGGCCCGGCCAGGCGTGGCGACCACGACGTGGACGCCCGCCGACAACGCCTGCAGCTGGCGGTAGATCGGCTGGCCACCGTAGATGGGCACGACGCGAGCGCCGAGGTCACGCCCGTACTTGTACAGCGCCTCGGACACCTGCACGGCCAGCTCGCGCGTCGGTACCAGGACGAGGGCAACGGGCACCACCTTGACACCGCGCTCGGGGATGCGTTGCAGAATCGGCAACGCAAACGCTGCGGTCTTGCCCGTGCCGGTGGCGGCCTGGCCGATGAGGTCACGGCCGGCGAGCAGCAACGGAATGGTCTCGCGCTGGATCGGCGTTGGTTCCTCGTAGCCGAGCCCCGCAAGCGCGCTCAGCAATTCCGGCCGGAGTCCGAGGTCGGCGAAGCCGGACGTGTTATCGCTGATTTCCACGGGAGCACGCTACCCGGTCGGCATCACCAGGAACCGGAGCTGCCGCCGCCGCCGCCACCGCCCACGCTGCCCCCTGAGAATCCGCCGCCACCGGAGCTCGAGCTGGACGGCTTCACGTGACTGGTGGTGAACGACCGGGCCATGCTGTGCACGAGCAGTGGGCTGGAGTACAGGAACTCCTGGCGGGGGACGTTGCTGTGCTCGAGCGCGGTACCCCAGGCCTCGGCCGCACCAAGCGCCACGGCCCACGCGCTGTATTCGCGCAGCAGGCCCTGCTGCCATGCCCACTCGACATGGCGGCCCTCGCTGGCCTCCAGGAAGCGACGGAACGACTCGGTGAGCAGCGCGAGTGCGCTGCCTGTGGCGCTGCGCACGGGTAGCAGAACCGAATAGACGCACAGGGCGACAAACGCCGGGATCACGACTCCGACCGCGATGGCGAGCGGCAGTGCGTGGAGCCAGCCGAGCACGGCAGAAAGCAACGAACCACCCAGGATCGCAAAGACGATGCCGATCAGCACCAGGATCGCCAACGGTCCGCTCGCCGCCGAGTGGTCGGGTCTCGGCGCCCGACGCTTCCACCATCCGCTTGCCTCGATCGACGCCGCCTGCTGGGCCTTCACCGCCGCCCACGCCGAAGCGAACTTCGAGTCGTACGTTCCCAGCGTCAGCTCGGCTCGACCGTTCATGAACCGGTCGAGCAGCGCGGCGTTGATCGGATCCAGCTCGCTGCGTCGACGACCGATGCCGATGACCAGTTTGCCGCCCCGGTCGGCGAGCGTCACTGCCTCGCTGGCGGCGAGCGCGGAGAACCACGCGGACACCGTTGCATCGTTGATCGACTCGCCCAGCAGCACGGCACCCTGCCAGGGATCCACACCCCTGGGCGGCACAAACTCCGTCGTCGCCAACTGTTGCAATTGCGAATCGCTCACCAGCGACGTCGAAACCAGCCGGGCCGCGCCGGACGAACCCGGTGCGGGGAGCTGCCCGTATGCCGCCTCGGCCGCTCCGCCGCTGAACACCTCGTTGCGGCCGCGCCGGCTGGCGAACACGAACACCGCGAGCGCGCCGAGCAGACCGAGGGCCACCATGCCGATGGCCAGCGAGACGCGATGGTTCGCCCGGTACTTCGGCAGGTTCGGCTCCGTCGGCAGTAGCGGCTGCGTCAGGGCCATGACGGTACCACCGATCGTGACGCCCTGGCCAGGTTTCAGGGGGCTGAACACGACGCGGTAGTCGCTGCCCTCCGCCGTGAGCGTGCAGCCCCCAGCAGCGCCGAACGACCCGACGTTGCAGGTCGGGTCGGCCAGCGTGAAGCCGCTGATGATGACCTCGAACCTGTTGGTCTCCAACTTCTCGTTCGTACCGATGATGTCAAGGGCCAGCTTGCCCGTGGACAGTCGGGCATCCGGCAGCGTGTAGGTGAGCACGTAGCGGTGCTGTCCGGTGTAGGTGATGCCCGGGTCACCGAGGCGGATCCGTGTGGACTCGACGAGCGGGTTGTCGTACACGGTCGCCGTGCTGACATCTGCATTCGCGTTGGGCGAGGTGGCGGTGATCTCGGTGGGCACACCGAAGTCGTTGGGGATGATGCGCTGGTAACCGTGGCGTTTCTCGGAACCGAAGTCCTCGTCGACCACCTCGCGTATCCGCACGCCGTCACCGCCGGCGGGCGTCACCGTGATCTGCTTGGCCTCGAAGCGTTCGTCGCGGTTGCCACCACCGATGACGCCGAACAGCGCCAGCGCCGAACATACGGCGATGCTCATCAACACGAGGGCGTGCCGCCAGACGCCCAGCTGCCCCAATCGCGTTCGCCCGAGCATCGTCAGTCAGCCGCAGATCTCGTGGTGGGGTTCGGGCGTGCCGTCTTGGAGGCACCGGTCGCAGATGAGGGCCTGCCGGAGGTCGGACGTTGGGCCTCTGTCGGGATGTGCCATCGGCTGCATCTGATCGCATCGCCGCCGGCGATGCAAGGACCGCGTGCTGCGGTCGTCTTTGCATTCCGTGACACAACGATGAGCGTTTCTTTACATCTATCCGGTTCAGTTCACGCGGGCCGGTGCCGAAGTTCCCTCAGGCGTCGAGAAGCATTCGAATGGGTGAACGCATGGCGATTCCGCACACGATGATGGGCACACGGGCGTGGCCCCGGGCGATCGTGCGCTGGGTCGGGAAGCTGCAGGTCGTCGCCGGGGTGACGGCCGCGGTGTGGCTGTGCCGCCCCCACCGCTGGTTCGCCACCGACATTCTCCTGTTCGGCGCCACGGTGCTGGCGCTGCTCGGTGGCACGGTCGTTGCCTTTGCCACCGAACGAGCCGAGGAAGCGTCTGATCGCGCCGCCAACCACGATCCTCTGACGGGCCTGGCCAACCGCGTCCTGCTGGCACGGCGCACGACCGAGGCGCTGCAACAGCGTCGCCAACGCGGCGGCCAGGTGGCCATGTTCCTCATCGATCTCGACCGGTTCAAGCTGCTCAACGACACCCACGGACACCTCGCCGGCGACCAGTTGCTGCGTGGCCTGGCCGCGCGGCTCCTGGACACCCTGCCCCCGACCGCCACGGTGTGCCGTCTTGGCGGGGACGAGTTCGCCGTCGTGGTGGTGGACAACAGCAGCTCCTTCGACGCGCTCGAGGTAGCGGGGCGCATCGCCACAGCGTGGGAGCTGCCTGTGGTCATCGACCGCGGTCCGGTGCGCACCAGTGGCAGCATCGGGGTGGCCGTGGCCGGCGACAACGACGATGCAACGTCGCTGCTGCGCAACGCCGACGCCGCGATGTACCGCGCCAAGGCTGACGGTCGCAGCGGCATCGCCGTCTACGACGAACGTGAACGATCCGACCTTGCCCGACGGCTTGCTCTGGAGCAGGGCCTGTTCGAAGCGCTGGACAACCACGAGATGACGGTGGTGTTCCAACCCATCGTCGAATTGGAGACGGGCGACGTGCACGCCGCCGAGGCGCTGCTGCGCTGGCAGCATCCGACCCTCGGGATCGTGTCGCCGGAGGAGTTCATCCCCCTTGCCGAGGATTCGGGGATGATCGATGCGCTGGGCATCTGGGTGCTGGATGCGGCGCTCGGCCAGCTGGTCGAGTGGCGAGCCACG
>JAYTSB010000101.1:0-1832 GCA_043745825.1 Actinomycetota bacterium
CCGCAGCCAACCTCGACGGCTATGACATGGTTGTGGTCGCCGGCGGTGTCCGTGAGCCGGTGGCCTTGAACGATGCGAATGGGCTCGGCGCCAACTCGAACCAGGGCAACACGCTGCTGTCCAAGTCGCTCGCCAAGTCGAACGGCTACGCCCAGGCCACCAACACCGGCAGCCTCGGCATGGCTGTGCTCGATGCCCGCCTGCGTCTGCTGATCCCGGTCAGCGCTGACAACGGCACCTACACCGGAACGCTCACCTTCACCACCATCTGATCCGAGCGATCCACAACTGAACAACTGGTCCGGTGGTGCGGGACGGCTTCGGCCGGCCCGCACCACCGCCACCGTTTTCCCGAACCCTCTGAGAGCGAGCAGCATCACATGCAGATCCACCGCCAATCCCTCGCCCGCCAGTCCCGTGCCCGCCAGTCCCGTGCCCACTGGTCAGCCGTGGCGTTGTCCGTCCTGGCGATGAGCGTGTCCTTGGTCCTGGGATCTGGGCGCGCCGCGGCGACGGTGCCACCCACCGATCCAACGACGCCACCAGCGTCCACGGACACCCTTGCCCCGGCGCCTACCGACGTGCCGGTGGAGCTCGTCCAGAGCTGGACCCTGACGCCGGGCGGATCGGCGAACGGGGACGAAATCGGCACCCGACCGAACCTCACCTACCAGCTCGCTCCCGGTGCCGTTGCCACGGACACGGTGATCGTCTACAACCTTGGCAACGTACCGCTCGACTTCAGGGTGTACGCCACGGACGCATTCAACAACGCGGACGGCGAGTTCGATCTGCTGCCCGGCGAGCAGCCGCCAGTGGACGCGGGTTCCTGGGTGACATTCGCCCAGAGCGGCATCACGCTGCCTCCGGGCAAGCAGGCGACCATTCCGGTCACGATCACCGTGCCGCCCGATGCAACACCGGGAGACCACGTGGGCGCGATCGTTGCGTCGAACGTGGTGGTCAACGACAACGGCGGCGGGCAGGTCGTCAACGTCGATCGGCGCACGGGCACCCGCTTGTACATCCAGGTCGATGGGCCGCTGACGCCGGAGCTCGCCATCACTGATCTGCAGACGGAGTACCACCACGAGCTCAACTCGCTGAGCGGCTCTGCAGACATCTCCTTCCGCATCGAGAACCGCGGCAACGTCCGACTTCAGGGCACCCCCAAGTTCTCGATGGCCGGACCGCTCGGCCTCGGCAAGCAGACGGTCACCCTGCCGGAGGTGAGCGAGTTGCTGCCCGGCCAGCACGTGGATCTGAAGGCATCGCTGGCCGGCGTGCCAGCGTTGTTCCTGGACTCCACCGAGGTGAGCATCATCCCGACCGGAGCTGCAGCCGCTGACGCAGGCGCCGCCAAGGGCTCCGACACCACGTTCGCCCCACCGATCACGGTGTTGCTCGTGGCGATCGCCCTGTTATGTGGCTGGATGGCGTTGCGCGCCTATCGGCGCCACAGGCGGGCCGCCGTTGGCGCACCGACGACAGGCACGCTTCCCGCGTCACAACAGCCTGACGCCGACCGCGTCATCGTGCTCGAGCCGCAACACCAGTGACGATGCCCGCGCATCGCGTTCGCACTGCCCTCATGGCGCTGCCACTCGTGCTCGCGGGCGGCATGTCCGCGCGCGGCGAGTCCGATCCGTTCACGAGCGGGCCGGCCGTAGCGGTGAACCCTGGCGAGGCTGCACCCGGGGGCAACGTCACGTTGACCGTTGACGGGTTCACGTCGCCCTACGTGACGATCTCGATCTGTGGCAACGAATCGCGCCGCGGTTCGGCCGACTGCAACATGGCCGCAAGCGTAGGCGTGGAGGTGCCCCAGGACG
>JAYTSB010000102.1:0-6207 GCA_043745825.1 Actinomycetota bacterium
CGCCGAGGCCGCCGGCATGCCCCCCGGAGCCGGCGGGTGCTTTATGAGTGGCGGCTCGATCGGCAACCTCTCCGCTCTCGCTGTGGCCCGCGAGCAGCATCCTGACCGGCCCGTGGTGGCGGTGGCCGACAGCGCGCACGCCTCGATCCACAACACCCTCCACCTGCTCGGCCTGCGGTCGCTCGTGGTGCCCTCGGACACCGACGGACGCCTGCGTGGTGACGCCGTCGCCGCGGCAGTCGCCGATCGCGGTGACGTCGGCATCGTGGTGGCGTCAGCGGGTTCCACGAATGGCGGCGTGATCGACGACCTCGACGGCATCGCCGATGTGGCGGCGTCCATCGGCGCGTGGTTCCACGTCGACGGTGCCTACGGCGCGGCCACGTTGCTGCTCGACGAATTCGCCGACCGCCTGCGCGGCATGGGGCGGGCCGACTCGTTCATCGTCGATCCCCACAAGTGGCTGTTCGCCCCGTCCGGCTCGTGTGCCCTCGTATACCGCCGCCCGGAGCTGGCCCGTGCCGTGCACACCCAGCACGGCCCGTACATCGACGTGCTGCGCGTCGACGGCGACGAGTGGAACCCGGCCGACTTCGGCTACCAACTCACCCGCCGGGCCACCGGGCTGCCGCTGTGGTTCGCACTGGTCCTGCACGGCACCGACGCGATGGCCACCGCCGTGCGCCGCGGCATCGAGCTGGCTGCGTATACCGCAGAGGCGATCCGTCACAGGGGCGGCCCCGTGTCGCTCGTGCTCGAGCCGGAGCTGTCGGTGGTGCTGTTCCGCCGCGAGGGCTGGGACCGTGCGGCGTGGGGCGCGTGGGCGCGTCGGCTCTTGGCCGACGGCATCGCGTTCGTGGCACCCACGACGTGGCGCGGCGAGCCGGTGGGTCGGCTGGTGTTCATGCACCCATTGACGCAGATCTCGCTCATCGACGAGATCCTGGAGACTCTGCGCTGATATTCGTGCGTGGGGGCCACGATGCAGCAGACTCATCGCCATGGGACAGGTTGCATTCATCGGGCTGGGAGTCATGGGCGCGCCAATGGCGCGCCACCTCAACACGAAGGGCCATGACGTCACGGTGTACAACCGCACGCGGTCCAAGGCCGATTCGTGGGTGGCGGCCCACGGCGGCTGGGCGGCGGAGACGCCACGCGAGGCGGCGGACGGGGCGGATGCGGTGTTCGTGTGCGTCGGCAACGACGACGATGTCCGCGCCGTGGTGCTCGGTGCGGATGGCGCGCTGGCCGGGATGGCACGCGGCTCAGTGCTCGTGGACCACACCACGGCCTCGGCAGACCTGGCGCGTGAGTTGGCGGCTGCGGCAGCTGCGGTTGGTGTCGGCTTCGTCGATGCGCCGGTGAGTGGAGGCCAGGCCGGGGCCGAGAACGGAGCGCTCACCGTCATGTGTGGTTGCGACGACCTCCTCGTGTTTCGCAAGGCGGCAGCGTTCATCGCCTCATACTCCAAGGCGTGCGAACTGATGGGTGGCGCGGGTTCGGGGCAGCTGGCCAAGATGGTGAACCAGATCTGCATCGCCGGCGTGGTGCAGGGATTGGCCGAGGGCATCAATTTCGCCATGCGTGCCGGCCTCGATGTCGACAAGCTCGTCGCCACCATCGGCAAGGGCGCCGCACAGAGCTGGCAGATGGACAACCGCGCGATCACGATGTCGCAGGGCTCATTCGATTTCGGCTTTGCGGTCGAGTGGATGCGCAAAGACCTCGGGATTTGTTTCGACGAGGCCGAACGCAACGGCGCGCGTTTGCCCGTCGCCAAGGTCGTCGACGGCTACTACGCCGAAGTCGAGACCAAAGGCGGCAAGCGATGGGACACGAGCAGCCTCATGTTCCTGCTCGCCCACGACGACTGATCGTGGCGACAACTGAGCGTGGCGACAACTGAGCGTGGTTCAGCTCGCGTTCGAGGGCCCGGCGCTGCGCCCCGTGATGATCAGGTGCGCAACGAGCGCAGTCCAACCGGTCTGGTGATCGGCGCCCAAGCCAACTCCGGTGTCGCCGTGGTAGTACTCGTGGAACAGTGCACCGCCGTCGGCATCGACCGGGATCAGGGTGATCAAACGACGTGAAAGCTCCAGCGCCACGTCCTGCAGCGTGCTTCGGCGCCCGGATCCGGTGGGCATCTCCACGGTGAATTCGTCACCGAGGTGCGCCCCATATCGGTGCAGCGCCTCGATCACGAGCATGTTGATCGGGAACCACACCGGTCCGCGCCAGTTCGAGTTGCCGCCGAAGAGACCGGTCAGGGACTCGCCGGGCTCGTAGTCGACGCGGTACTGGCTACCGCCGAGGGAGAGCACGTACGGACGGTCGAGGTGTTCGCGCGACATGCTGCGCAGGCCGTGGTCGGACAGGAAGTGGTCCTCGGACAGCACGGTCTGCAACAGCGTCGTCAACCGCTCCGGGCTCACGACCGACAACAGGCGCTCGCCCGTCGTGCCCGGCGTCATCGCGTGAGACACCACCCGCGCGTAGTCCGGGCGGTTCTGCTCGAACCAGCTCATGTGCATGGCGAAGTTGCCCAAACGGTTGCGAAGCGCATCGTCCAGCACCGTGACGGCGGTGAGTGGAATGAGGCCCACCATCGAGCGGTAGCGCAGTGGAAGTGCTGACCCGTCGGGGAAGTGCAGTACGTCGTGGAAGAATCCATCGTCTTGCTGCCACAGGGTTTCCGCGGCGGTGGCGATGTACGTGAAGTGCTCGAAGAACTTCGTGGCCACGTCCTCGTACGACGGATCGTGATCGGCCAGCGTGAGCGCGATGGCGAGCATGTCGAGGCAGTACTTGGCCATCCAGGCCGTGCCATCGGCCTGTTCCAGCACGCCGCCGCCCGGCACCGGAGAGCTGCGGTCGAACAGGCCGATGTTGTCGAGGCCGAGGAAGCCGCCCTCGAAGATGTTGTTGCCTTCGGCATCCATCCGGTTCACCCACCAGGTGAAGTTGAGCAAGAGTTTGTGGAAGACGCGGGCGAGGAAGACGTGGTCTCGGCTGCCGTCGATGTGGAACACCTGCAGTGCCGCCCACGCCTGCACCGGAGGGTTGGCGTCGCTGAAGTTCCACTCGTACGCGGGGATGTTGCCGTTGGGGTGTTGGTACCACTCACGCAGCAGCAGCACGAGCTGTGCCTTGGCGAGACCCGCGTCCACGTGGGCGAGTGCGACGGCGTGGAAGGCGAGGTCCCATGACGCGAACCACGGGTACTCCCACGTGTCGGGCATGGAGATGATGTCGTGTGCATCGATGTGTCGCCAGCCGTGGTTGCGGCCTCGGACGCGCTCAGGCGGGGGCGGCACGGAATCGCCGTTGAGCCAGCGGTCGACGTTGTAGTGGAAGAACTGTTTGTTCCACAGCAGCCCCGCCAGGGCGCGGCGCACGATCACGGCCTCGTCGGAGGTGGCACCGCCGGGCGTCATCTCGGCATAGAAGTCGTCGGCCTCATGGCGACGCCGGGCGATGACGGCGTCGGTGTCGACGGTGTCGACGGTTGCTGCGTCGGCGGGGGAGAGCACCACCGTCACGGAGTGGGACTCACCGGGGGCCAGCACGAGTACGTGATGGAATGCCGCCTTGGTGCCGACGCGCGCCGGGTTCACCGTGGCAGCGTCGGAAACGACGTGGTCGTTGATCCCGTCCTTCGGGTACGCCGGCCCGGCCTCGCCGTACAGGCGGTTGCTGTTGGTGTCGTTGTCGCAGAACAGCGTCTCGTGCGGCGGCGGATCGCAGCGCAATTCGAAGCGGCCGAACTCGACGTGCTCACCCCCGATCGTGTCCTCCGTCATCGCCATGTGCAGCGTCGGCCGGCGGATGTCGGTGCCCCACGACCAAGTGTTCCGGTACCAGATCGTCGGCAGTACGTGCAGCGTTGCCGCCTCTGCGCCGTCGTTGCGTACGGTGACGCGCATCACCACTGAGTCCGGGTCGGGCTTGGCGTGTTCGACCTCCACGTTCCACGCCCCGCCGGCGAAGGCGCCTGTGTCGGCGAGCTCGTACTCCGGTTGGTTCCTCCCTCGGGCGCGGTTCGTCTCGATCAGGTCCATGTATGGGAACTCCGCCTGCGGATAGCGGTAGCGCCAGCGGGTGTAGCTGTGTGTCGGCGTGTTGTCGAGGAACCACCACTGTTCTTTGACGTCCTCGCCGTGGTTGCCCTCGGTGGAGCTCAGGCCGAACAGGCGCTCCTTCAGGATGGGGTCCTTGCCGTTCCAGAGCGCGAGTGCGAGGCACACGTGCTGGTTCTCGTCGCACCATCCGGCGAGTCCGTCCTCGCTCCAGCGGTACGCGCGCGAGCGGGCGTGGTCGTACGGAAAGTACCGCCACGCGTCGCCATCTGCGCTGTAGTCCTCGCGCACGGTGCCCCATGCCCGCTCGGCCAGATATGTGCCCCACCGCTTCCAGCCCTGCGCTCGCGGCGCGGCCAGGCGCTGGGCTTCGGGGTTCGTGGCCACGGCGCGCTCAGCCGAGCGCAAGTGCAGCGCCGACGATGCCGGCCTCGTTCTCGAACTTGGCGGCCACGAGCTCGGCCCGGGTGTTCAGGTACGGGAAGAACTTGTCGGCCTTCTTGGACACGCCACCGCCGATGATGATGAGGTCCGGCCAGAGCAGGGCATCCACGTGATCGAGGTACTCGTCCACCTTCTTTGCCCACTTCTTCCACGACTCGTCGTTCTCGTCGCGGACCCGTGCGCTGGCCTGGTCCTCGGCATCCTTGCCGTTCATCTCGAGGTGCCCGAGCTCGGTGTTCGGCAGCAGCACCCCGTCGTTGAACAGGGCGAAGCCGATGCCCGTGCCGAGTGTGACCATGACCACCACCCCGTGGCGACCGATGCCGGCCCCGAAGCGCATCTCGGCGATGCCGGCGGCATCCGCGTCGTTGAGCACGCTGACCGGACAGCCCGTGGCGTCCGAGAACAGCGTGGCCGCGTCCGTACCGATCCACGCCCTATCGATGTTTGCCGCGGTGAGCAGCACGCCGTCCTTGACCACCCCGGGCATGGTGGCGCCGATCGGACCCTTCCAGTGGAAGTGTTCGACGACCGCGGCCACGGTGGCGGCGACGGCGTCCGGTGTCGCGGGGTGCGGCGTCTCCAATCGGAACCGCTCCTCGACGAGCTTGCCCTCACGCACGTCCACGGGCGCGCCCTTGATGCCGGTGCCGCCGATGTCGATCCCCAAGCGAATGTTCTGCATTCCCGTCATTGTTGCTGATCGGCGCCACGCTGTGAACGCACAGACGAGCACCCGTCGAGTTCTGCTGCGTCAGAGGGGGAGGTTGCCGGTGGCGGCGGAGGTGGTGCCGTTGTCGGTGTAGGCCTTGATGGTGTTCTCGGCGATGCGCATCTGGTGGATCTCGTCGGCGCCGTCGGCGAAGCGCGCCCAGCGGGCGTGCTGCATCATGTTGGCGAGTGGTGTGTCGGTGGAGTACCCGAGCGCGCCGTGCACCTGGATCGCCCGGTCGATGATGCGGTTGAGGCTGTTGGCCACGAAGTGCTTGGCCATGGACACCTCACTGGTGAAGTCCTGGCCGTTGTCGATCTTGTAGGCGGCGTGGAGAACCATGAGCTTGCACTGGTAGAGCTCCATGGCAGAGTCGGCGATGAGCCATTGGATGCCCTGCTTCTCTGCGAGCAGACTGCCGTGGCTGTAGCGGTTCAAGGACCGGTTCACCATCATGTCGAGGGCCATCTCGGCCTGGGCGATCCAGCGCATGCAGTGGGCCAGTCGGGCGGGACCCAACCGGTACTGCCCCAGCCGGTGCCCCTGTCCCCTGCCGCCGAGCATGTTGGCTGCAGGTATCCGTAGATCTTCTATGACAATTTCCGAATGACCGGTGGAACCGTGCATGGTCTCCACTTCGCGCACCCGGTTCCAGCCCTCACTGGGGAGCTCGACGATGAACCCGGTGTTGGCCGCCTGCGGCAGGTCCGGGCTCTCCTCGGTGCGGGCCAGTAGGATGGCGAACGATGCTCTGCGCGCATTGGAGATGAACCACTTGTGGCCGTTCACCACCCATTCGTCACCATCTTGATATGCGTGCGTACGGATCAGCGTGGGATCCGAACCGGCCACCTCGGGCTCGGTCATGGCGAAGCAGCTCATGGTGCGACCTTCGAGCAGCGGGCGGAGGTACTTGTCCTTCTGCTCGTCGGTGCCCCAGTGCAGGAGCGTGTGTATGTTGCCCTCATCGGG
>JAYTSB010000103.1:0-5957 GCA_043745825.1 Actinomycetota bacterium
CTGCCCGTGGCTGACCCAGCTGCCTACGTGCAGCGCTACGCCGAGCCGGACAAGGCCGGCAGCGATCTCGGCACCTCTGCGGACGCGTGGCCCACGCCCTACTGGACCATCGATGCATCGATGTCGATGATGACGCTGCTGCTCGGAGCCGAGGACCTTGGCCTGGGCGCACTGCTCTTCGGTGTCTTTCGGGGCGAGGCCGCCCTGCGCACAGCCCTCGGTATCCCCGCCGATCTGCAGCTGCTCGGCGCCCTTGCGCTTGGCTGGCCCACGACCGATGCGTCATCGCCGACGGGGCTCAGCGCCGGTCGGCCGCGCCGCCGGCCGAACGAGGTGATCCACCGCGGCGGCTGGTGACGCGTCGCTCCGGCGTGCTCACCCGCTGGGGCACTCCTTGTCGAGCCAGGCGGTGATGTTCGTGCTCGCCTCGTTGAACTTTGTGTCGGAGAACAGCGTGGCCGCAGCCGGGTCGGTGGCGATCTTGGTGTAGTCGTAGTTGTACTTCTCGTACAGCTTCTGCAGCTTGGCGAATCCCTCGGCGAGCACCTTGACGTCGTCCTTCAGATCGTCGGGGACCTGGGTCTCGAGCTTGTCGAACGCCTCGGACAATCCAGCAACGCCCTCGGCGTTTGGCGTGAACCCCGACGTGATGGCGCTGATGTAGGTGGCGCAGTCCTGCGAGAGACCGGGGATGCCCGACAGGTCCGGGGTGCTCACGGCGCTGCTGCCGTCCCCAGAGCTCGAGGAGTCAGTCGATCCCGAGCCGCTGTCCTCAGCAGTGGTCTCGCTCTGCGACTTGGAGGTCGTGATCGAGAGCTTGGTGTCGCTGCTGCAGGCCGACATGCCGACGATGGCGAGCATGCCGATCGCGATCGCGACGAGGGTGGACTTGTGCATGATGTTGTTTCCTTTCGTTCACGGACGGGCGAGCAGTGATGCGAGCTCGTCCACGGTTGCTACGGGGAGTTGGCAGGCCAAGTCCCGGCACACGTGGGCGAAGCCGTCGGCGCGGCCCTCCCACAGCGGCGAGTCGATCGGCTCACCCCAGGCCAGTACGGCGTTGGGCAGCCATCGAGCGTGCACGGCATCGACAAGATCCGGCCGATCGCCGGTGATGACGATCTCCGTGAGCCCATCGGCCAGCATGTCGACGGCGCCGAGCGCGTTGCCGGCTGCCGAGGGTGCCTGGGCGACGATCCGACCGAGGAGCCGCATCGTCTGATCGGCATGGTTGCGGAACCGACGCTCACCGGTGATGGCCGCGAGGCGGTACAGGGCGACAGCGGTCACCGAGTTGGCCGACGGCGTGGCGTTGTCGAGGAGGTCCTTCTGGCGCACGACGAGTGCCTCGCCGTCGTCGGCGGTGGTGAACACGCCGCCGGCGTCGGTGTCCCAGAAGTGGTCGAGCAGCGTGTCGGCCACTTCGACTGCGGCGTGCGTCCAGCGCGCCTGGCCGGTGGCCTCGCCGAGACGGGTGAACCCGTCGATCAGGCAGGCATGGTCGGCGGCCAGAGCATCGTGACGCGCCGGCGGCGACCCGTCGGCTTGCCACGATCGGTGCCAGCGGCCGTCGGGACGGCGCAGCTCGCGCAGCAGGAACTGGCCGTTGGCTGCCGCCGCGTCGAGCCAATCCGTGCGACCGAGGGCCGCGCCGGCCTCGGCCAATGAGGCGAGGAACAGCGCGTTCCACTCGGTCAGCACCTTGTCGTCACGGCCCGGGCGAGGCCGTCGTGATCGTGCCGCATGCAACAGGCTTCGGGACTGCTCGATCTCCGCCGGGCGGTCGAGCTCGCCGCGATGGTGGAGCCGACAGGGGATGCTGCGGCCCTCGAAGTTGCCGTCGGGGGTGATCTCCCACCACGCAAGCGCGCGCTCGGCCGCGGTTGCGCCGAGGGCGGGGGCGATCACGGCGCGCACCTCGTCCGGCGTCCATGTCGAGAACAGCCCTTCGTGGCTGTGACCGTGCTCGTCGGCAGAGTCCGCGTCCTCGGCCGAGTACCAGCCACCGGCGGGGTCGGTCATCTCGCCGAGCACGTACTCAATGGTTTCTTCCACCACCTGCCGCCACTGCGGCCGGCCGAGGACGAGCCAGCCGTGCAGGTAGGCGCGCACCAGCAGGGCCTGGTCGTAGAGCATCTTCTCGAAGTGCGGCACCAGCCACTGCCGGTCGGTGCTGTAGCGGGCGAAGCCACCACCGATGTGGTCGTACATGCCGCCGCTGGCCATGGCGTCGAGCGTGGTGGTGACGACCGCGACCGAGGCCTCGCTGGGCTGGCGCCGGTGGGTGCGCAGGATGAAGTCGAGGTTCATCGTCGACGGGAACTTCGGCGCGACACCGAACCCGCCCCATTCGGTGTCGACGCTGGAGCCGAGCTGTTGCAGTGCGGCGTCGATCGCCTCCACGCCGGGAAGATCGTCGGCCGGAACAATGGTGGCGGTGCGCGACAGCGCGTCCATCAGCGCAGCCACGTTCTGGGCGACGTCTGCCTGGCGGTTGCGCCACACGTCGTCGATCGCCGTCATCAACGCCAGGAAGTTCGGCTTGGGGAAGTACGTGCCCCCGTAGAACGGCTTGCCGTCGGGGGTGAGGATCACGGTCATCGGCCAACCACCGCGCCCGGTGAGTGCCTGCACCGCGTCCATGTACACCGCATCGACGTCCGGTCGTTCCTCGCGGTCGACCTTGACGTTCACGAAGTGAGCGTTCATCTGCTCGGCCACCTCAGCGTCCTCGAAGCACTCGTGGGCCATCACGTGGCACCAGTGGCAGGCCGAGTAACCGACGCTCAACAGGATCGGCACGTTCCGCTCCCGCGCCGCGGCGAACGCGTCCGGCCCCCACGCGTACCAGTCGACCGGGTTCTCGGCATGCTGGCGCAAGTACGGGCTGGTCTCCTGGGCGAGCCGGTTGCTGGTCACGGCCACACCGTAATGCTGTGCGTGACGCCCTCCGGCTTGGGTCACCCGGACACGGTCGCCCTGGCGGTTCCGTGCTGTCACCGGCCGTTGGGCGGTCGGCGGGGAACAGCCGCGGTCAGACGCCCATGGCGTGGAAGCCGCCGTCGACGTGGATGATCTCGCCGGTGGTCATCGGGAACCAGTCACTGAGCAAGGCGACGATTGCTTTGGCCACGGCGCTGGAGTCGTACACGTCCCAGCCGAGCGGAGCGCGCTCGCCCCACACGTCCTCGAATCGCGAGAACCCGGGGATGCTCTTTGCCGCCATCGTCTTCACCGGACCGGCGGCCACCAGGTTGCAGCGCACACCCTTCGGGCCGAGCTCCTTGGCGAGGTAGCGGCTCAGTGACTCCAGTGCGGACTTGGCCACGCCCATCCAGTTGTAGGCCGGCCAGGCCACGGTGTTGTCGAAGTCGAGGCCCACCAGCGAACCGCCGTTGGTCATCAGCGGGACGAATGCATCGGCGAGTGTCTTCAGCGAGTAGGTGGAGATGTTCATCGCCAGCGAGACGTCCTCCCAGGGGGCGTCCATGAAGTTGTCGCCGAGACAGCTGGCCGGGGCGAAGCCGATCGCGTGGAGAACGCCGTCGACGCGTCCCCACTTCTCTGCCAGGACGTTGCGCACGTTGACGACATGCTCGGGAACCGTGACGTCCAGCTCGTAGACCTCGGGCGGAGACGGCAGCTTGCGCGCGACCCGCTCGGTGAGGCTGAGCGCACGGCCGGCGCCGGTGAGGATGATCTCGGCACCTTCCTCCTGGGCGAGCTTGGCCGCTCCGAAGGCGAGCGATGCATCCGTGAGGACGCCGGTGATCACGATGTTCTTGCCGGAGAGGAGACCCATGCGGCGACCTTAGCGGTCCGTTGGCGGCTGCTCCGGTCCCGTCCCGCCCGCCTCGACGTGTGTGGCAGGCTGGCCGGATGCGCGTGGGAATCTTCGGCGGTACCGGCCCGGCCGGCAGCGGTCTTGCCGCCCGCCTTGCCTCGGTCGGGTACACCTGTGTCATCGGCTCGCGGTCCAAGTATCGCTCGATGGAGGTCCGCGACGGTCTCCTCGCGAAGTATGGCGAGCTGTCTGGCCGGCTGGAGTTCGCCGACAACGCCGGCGCGGCGGAATGCGACATCGTCGTGATCGCCACGCCGTGGGACTCGGCGGCCACCATTGCGCAGCGGTACAAAACCCAGCTCGAGGGCAAGGTCGTGGTGAGCATGGCCAATGCGCTCGTCCGCGTCGGACACGAGTTCCAGCCACTGGTGCCACCGCGCGGAAGCGTGGCCGCGCACGTGCAGGCGGCGGTGCCGAGATGCAGGGTGGTGGCCGCGTTCCACCACCTGCCGGCGAGCGAACTCGGGAACATCACCGAGCCGATCGACTCCGACGTGCTCATCTGCAGCGACGATCGATCGGCCACCGAGACCATCGCCGAGATCGTCCGCAAGATCCCGGGCTGCCGTCCGCTGGACGCGGGGGAGCTGTCCAACGCGACGGCGATCGAGGCGTTCACCGCCGTGCTGTTGCAGCTGAACGTGCGTTACCGCACGCGGGTGGCACCGAAGCTCACCGGCATCCACGGTGACCCACGAGACGCGAAGAAGGCCGCCGCTGTCGAGGCTTCGGCGTTATCGTCCACGTCGGCCGCGGGCACGACTGTGGATCCCGGGGACACGTCAGCGACACCAGAAGGAACTTCATCTTGACCATGCGTTTGTACGACACGTCCAAGCAGGCGGTGGTGCCGTTCGAGCCGGGCGAAATCGTCACGATGTACACGTGCGGTATCACGCCGTACGACGCCACGCATCTCGGGCATGCTGCCACGTTCGTCGTCTACGACGTGCTCCAGCGCCGGCTGATCGATCTCGGGCACACGGTCAAGTGCGTGCGCAACGTCACCGATGTCGACGATCCGTTGTTCGCCAAGGCCCGCCAGTTGGGCGTGCACTACCTCGATCTCGCCGCCGGCGAGGAGGCTCGGTTCGAGCGCGACATGGTGGCTCTGAACATGCTGCCGATGTACTCCACACCACGTGCCTCATCGGCCATCAGCGACATTCGCGGCTTCATCGGGATGGTGCTGGATCGTGGGTTTGCCTACCAGGCTGGCGGGTCCGTGTATTTCGACGTCTCCAAGTTCCCCAGCTTCGGCTCGGTCTCGAACTACTCCCGCGAGCAGATGATCGAGTTCGCTCGCGAGCGCGGGGGCCACGTCGACGACCCGAACAAGCGCGATCCGTTGGACTTCGTGCTGTGGCATCCCTCGGCCGATGACGAGCCGTCATGGGAGACGATGTGGGGCCCGGGCCGTCCGGGCTGGCACATCGAGTGCAGCGCGCTGGCGTTACGTGAGCTGGGCACAACCATCGATCTGCACGGCGGCGGCAGCGACCTCATCTTCCCGCACCACGAGTGCGAACGGGCCCAGAGCGAAGCCGCCACGGGCGAGCCCTTCGTGCGACACTGGTTGCACGGCCCGATGGTGCACATGAACGGCAAGAAGATGTCGAAGAGCCTCGGCAACCTGGTGTTCATCGACAAACTCCGCGAGGCGTTCGACCCACGGGCAATCCGCCTCGCGATCATCGAGCACCACTACCGCGACGACTGGAGCTGGGACGACGAGCTGATGCCCCGAGCGGTCGCCCGGCTGGCCCGTTGGCAGGCAGCCACCACCGGCGACCCGGGCACCCTGCTCGATCAGGTGCGCGCTGCGCTCGACGAGGACCTGGACACCCGTGCCGCGGTGCTGGTCATCGACGGAGCGTCCGAGGCCGGCGTCGACGTGTCCGCGGCGGCCGCGCTGCTCGGCGTCGACCTCTCGACGGAGCGCTGATCACCGCGCAGAGCCCGCAGCGCACGGCACCCCCCGGTCCGACGCAGCGTGGTTCCACCGCCAGACTTCACATGAATATCGAGTTTCGTTGCCTGACCTGCCGGGCTCGGTCGTTTACAGTGGCCGCCATGGACCACGATGGTGAAGGCAGGTGACGAGCATGACGAA
>JAYTSB010000104.1:0-1730 GCA_043745825.1 Actinomycetota bacterium
CTGCCTCGTCCCGCCCCGTTGCCGATCGTCGGCTTCGGTCAGCTCGGCGACACCACCGGCGGCATTCGCCGGCCTCTCGATCCCTCCGGCCCGGTCGAACGGCGCGCCGATCCAGCGGCACCCGCGATGGCGCCGCCCGTCGCCACGAGTGCTGTCCCGGGTGCCGCAACGCCGCCACCGCCACCGCCGCCGCCGGCCGGCCCGTTACCGAGCTCGGATGCGCCCCCCGCACCTTGGGCACCGGCCCAGACTCGCTCCGCATCCGCCGCCACGCCGGCGCTGTTCGATGTCGCACTCGATGATGACCTCGGCGATGACCTCCGCGATGACCTCGGCGACGCTGAGCCGAGACGCTCGCGCCGCCGCGTCGGCTGGATCATCGCCGTGCTCGTGGTGCTGGCCGGTCTCGGTGTCGGCGCATTCGTGGTGTACAACGCCGTCAAGCACAAGACGTCCGTGGTGCCCGAGCTGACCGGGATGACCGAGGCCGTCGGCCGGAACCAGATCGCCGAGAACGGTTGGACGGTGGTAGTCACCACTGAACGCAGCGACGCGCAACCGCTGGGCACGATCATCCGCACCGAACCCGTCGCCGGCACCAAGCTCGGCGAGGGCCTCACCATCACGTTCGTCGTGAGCGATGGGCCCACCCTGGCAACCCTGCCCGACGTGGGCGGGCAGACACTGGACGCAGCAACCGCCCTGCTCGCCTCGAACAACCTCGACATCACCGTCGCCGACGAGGTGTTCGACGAGGAGATACCCGCCGGCACGATCACGACGTGGATGGTGCCGGCGCAGCCCGGTCTTGCCGCCGGTGCCGAGGTCATGCAGCGCACGGTGGTGGCGGTGGTGGTCTCCAAGGGGCCGGCGCCGCGCCCGGTGCCGAGTCTGCTGGGCATGGACGAGGCCACTGCCACGGCCACGCTCACCAACCTGCAGTTGGGCATCGTGCGCTCCGACGACATCTTCAGCGACACGTATCCGGCCGGCCAGGTGGCCGACCAGTCACTGCCCGCAGGTACCGAGATCCAGCGCGGTGAGACCGTCACGATCGCCATCTCCAAAGGCGTCGAAATGGTGGCCGTGCCGGCACTCGCCGGGCTCAGCTACGCCGACATCAAGGCTGCGCTCGGGGCAGCGGGTCTGCGGGTCGGCACCATCACCGGCGACAAGGACCTCGGTACGATCACCGAGGCCAGCGTCGACGGCGCCGCGGTGCAGCCCGGCCAGGTGTTCCCCCACGGCACCAAGATCGACCTGCTGTTCAGCTGAGCGCGGCTCTGCCGGGTGGTGGGACCTCGTTTCGCCGCAGCGATCACCGAGTCGTTAGCGTGCGCCTCCATGACATCTCTTGACGGACGCGTGGCCATCATCACCGGAGCCGGCCGAGGCATCGGGCGCGAGCACGCACTGCTGTTCGCGGCCGAGGGCGCCAAGGTCGTGGTGAACGACCTCGGCGGCGCCAACGACGGCACCGGCACCGATGTCACCCCCGCGCAGGAGGTTGCGGCGGAGATCCGCGCAATGGGTGGCCAGGCCATTGTCAACGGCGACAACGTCGCCGACTGGCAGGGTGCCCAGCGAATGGTCAACAGTGCGGTCGAGGCGTTCGGCGACCTCGACATCCTCGTCAACAACGCGGGCATCCTGCGGGACCGGGTGCTCATCAACATGACCGAGGAGGAGTGGGACGCAGTGATCGCTGTCCACCTGAAGGGTCACTTCGC
>JAYTSB010000105.1:0-3438 GCA_043745825.1 Actinomycetota bacterium
CGCGGTGGCTGCGTCCACGCCCGGGGTGGCCAAGCCCACCGCTCCGGCCACGTTGGGCGCGGCGGTGCCCGACGATGGCTCGCTGCGGGCGAACAGCCAGATGGCCGGCAGAGCAACGATGGTCAAAGCCGCGGCAACAACCAGTCGTCGACGGTCCGTGACGTCGAGATTCAGCGCGTTCTCCTGAGCGAGGCGGACCGGCGGATGCCGGCTCGTGCGATCACGCTACGGAGCCGACAGAGGGAACGCAAGGCATGCTGCAGCGGTGCTGGCGGCGGCGACGGTGTCGACGGGCACGCCGCGAAGCTGGGCGATGAACGCTCCGACCAGGGCTACCATACTGGGCTGGTTCGGCTTGCCACGGTGCGGGAGTGGGGCGAGGTACGGGCTGTCGGTCTCCACGAGCAGCCGATCGAGCGGGCACAGGACGGCCGCCTCCTGCACATCGATGGCGGTCTTGAACGTGACGATGCCGGAGAAGCTGATGAACCCGCCCAGGTCGAGGCACTGCCGGGCTTCGCCGGCACCACCCGTGAAGCAGTGGAAGACCGTCAGTGCCGGAACGCCCTCGGCACGCAGGATGTCGAACGTGTCCGTCCAGGCCTCCCGGGTGTGGATGATCAGCGGCAGCCCTAATTCGTGGGCGAGGTGGATCTGCTCCACGAACGCAGTGCGCTGCACGCTGCGGGGTGAGTGGTCGTAGTGGTAGTCGAGCCCGCACTCGCCGACAGCGATCACCTTGGGGTGATCGAACATGTCGGCAATGGTGTGCACGCCGTTCACTGCGTCGTGCGGGTGCAGGCCCACCGTGGCCCAGACACCGTCGAACTGCTCGGCCAATGCGATCGCAGCCGCTGACGTCGCCGTATCGCAGCCGACCGTGATCATCGTGGTGACACCCGCGGCGTGCGCGGATGCCACCGCCGCCGCCGCGCCGCCCGGGATGCGGGCGTCGTGGAGGTGGCAGTGGTTGTCGGTCCAGACCGTCATGCCCTGACCGTCATGCCGGGATCTGGCGGCGGGGGAACATCGGCTCACCCTTGGTCACCGTGAGTCCTCCGGCGTAGCCACCCCACGCTGCAGCTGCCGGCAGGCGCTGATCCACCACCAGGCCGGGCAGGCCGATGCGCTCCCACACCGCCTGGGCGGTTTCGGGGATGGCCGGCGAGACGATCACCGAGACGATGCGCAGCGCCTCGAGGGCGTCGCCCATCATCCGGTCCACGGCCTCGCCCGGCTCGGCCTTCCACGGCTCGTTCGCCTCCAGATACGCGTTCGTGGCGCGGATCAGCGACCACGTGGCATCGAGGGCACGGCTGGGCTGCAGCGCGTCCCAACCGGCCGCCGTTGCCTCGTACGCACCTGCTGCGGCCTCGGCCAGCGGGCTGTCTGCCGCGGGCGCAGGACCGACGCCGCCGCACTTCTTGCCCACCACCGTTGCCACGCGACTGAGCAGGTTGCCGAGGTTGTTGGCGAGGTCGCTGTTGTAGCGGCCGAGCAGACCCTCGTACGTGAAGTCACCATCCTGGCCATACGCAGTCTCGGCGAGGACGTAGTAGCGGAACCCGTCAACGCCGATGTCGTCGACGAGATCGAGCGGATTCACCACGTTCCCCGAGGTCTTGCTCATCTTCTCGCCGCCAACGAGCAGCCAGCCGCCGATGCCCCAGCCCTTGGGCAGGTCGATGCCGGCCGACATCAGCATCGCCGGCCAGTACACGCAGTGGTGACGGACGATGTCCTTGCCGATGAGGTGGTAGTCCACCGGCCACCACTGTGCGAATCGATCGTCGTCGGTGCCGTAGCCCACTGCGGACATGTAGTTGGTGAGCGCGTCGAACCACACGTAGGCAACGTGCTTGGGGTCCCACGGCAGGGGGATGCCCCACTGCAGGCTCGTGCGGCTGATCGAGAAATCGCGCAACCCGCTGCGGATCAGGCCGACGGCCTCGTTGCCACGGAACTCCGGCGTCATCGCCCCGGGATGGGTGGCGTACCACTGCAGCAGGCGGTCCTCGAAACGGGAGAGCCGGAAGAAGTAGTTCTCCTCCTCGACGAAGTCCACGGGACGCTTGTGGATCGGGCACAGACCGTCGACGAGCTCTTCCTCGGTGTAGTACTCCTCGCACGACACGCAATAGAGACCGGAGTAGACGTCCAGCTCGATGTCGCCAGCGTCGTAGCAGGCCTGCAGCAGCTTGGCCACGCCTGCGTAGTGCCGAGGCTCGCTGGTGCGGATGAAGTCGTCGTTGCTGATGTTCAGCTTCCTCCACGCGTCCTCGTATTGCGGGGCGATGGTGTCCACGAACGCCTGTGGCGTCATGGCCGCAGCCTCGGCGGCCTGTTGCACCTTGAGACCGTGCTCGTCGGTGCCGGTCAGGAAGAAGACGTTCTCGCCCATCAAGCGGTGCCAGCGGGCGAGCGCGTCGCCGACGATGGTTGTGTAGGCGTGACCCAGATGGGGCTTTGCCGTCACGTAGTAGATGGGAGTCGTGAGCGAGAAGTTGGTCACACCGACAGGCTAGGGGCCCCTCCGTCTCCGCGGAGCGGGGATTTGAGCGGCGAAGATGGTCCGGTGCCACCTGCCTCCGCCATCTACGACTTCGACATTGCGACGCAATCCATGGTTGGCGCCGACGGCGAGCGCGAGGTCGTGCGTGTGCTCGGCGCGTTCGGCGATGTGGCCGCAATGAGCGGCGGGTACGCCCACCGGGCCGCCGAGCCACCGGCGCTGCCGCCCGTTGAGCAGTGCATCTCGCGTGATCCGAACAACGGACCGGTGACGATCTCACTGATGAACCACCTGCGCGTGCACCTGCATCCCGACCACAGCGGTTTCAGTGAAGGCGTGAAGAACGGGCGCGCCGTCATCGAGGGCTGGTTCGAGTTCGCCAACGGCCGCCCGGTGGACACACTGGCGCTGATGCTGGCCGTCGATGCGTTCCCGCCGCCGGTGTTCAACCTCGACATCCCTCCGGGTTGGGTGCCCACCGTGGAGCTGACCGTCCACGTGCGCGGTGTCCCGGCACCCGGCCCATTGATGTGCAGGTTCCACACCGAGCATGTGCAGAACGGATTCCTGCAGGAGGACAGCGAGATCTGGGACGTGAACGGCGCACTCGTGGCGCAGAGTCGTCAGCTGGCGTTGGTGCCGCGCGCCTGACCGGCATCGCGTCCGGACTCGCCGTCGGCATCGCGTCCGGCATCGCGTCCGGGATTGCGCGGCATCGCCAGGGCGAGGTCGTACACCCGGTTCTTGGCCACACCGAGGTGCTCGGCGACGGCGGCGATCGCGGTCTTCTTGCTCGCCCCATCGGCGAACTGGCGGATCAGCTCGCCACGGATGTCGTCATCGCCGGCCTCAGGTCGCGCCGGTGCGCCGTCGAGCACGATCACGTACTCGCCCAGCGGCGAGCGTTCGCCGGCGTGGTCAAGCGC
>JAYTSB010000106.1:0-9861 GCA_043745825.1 Actinomycetota bacterium
GCCGTACGGCTACCTCGGCCTCGGTGAAGTCTTCGTGTTCGTCTTCTTCGGCCTCGTGGCCACGGTGGGAACCACCTACGTGGTGGCCCAGCGCATCACCGGCCTGGCCGTCGTGATGGGTTGCGCGGTCGGGGCCCTGGCCTGCGCCCTGCTGGTCATCAACAACCTGCGCGACATCCCGACAGACCGCGAGGTGGCCAAGTTGACGCTAGCGGTCCGGCTCGGGGATCGACGCACCCGTTTCTTGTACGCATCACTGCTGGCGGCGGCCTTCGTCGCAGCCGTTGCGTCGGCCATCATCTGGCGGCCGTTCACGGCCCTCGCCGTCGTTGCCGTGCCCCTTGCGGTGCTCCCCGTTCGTCGGGTGATGGGCGGCGCCAAGGGCCGTGACCTGATCGCAGTGCTTGGCGAGACCGGGCGCCTGCAAATGGCTTTCGGGGCGCTCGCAACGCTGGGTCTCGTCCTCAGTCGCTGACGCTCGTCGCTCGCGCTCAGGTCACCGCGGACGCGGCACGCGGGTTCTGGCGGATCTCGGTCAGCCACTCGCGCAGGATGGCCGCAACCGCGAACGGGTGCTCGAGGTGCGCGGCATGGCCGGCGGCGGGTACCGGGCGGAAGACCGCGTTGCGACCGACGGTGCTGGCGAGCTGCTGGGCGAGGGCCGTGAACTTCGGGTCGAGGTCACCCGCCATCGTCAGCGTCGGTGCCGAGATGTGCCCGATGCGGTCCCACAGTGGGAGCTGCGCGCCCGTGCCGGCCAAGCGCAGGCTGCTGGCCAGGCCACTCGCGGTGTTCTGGGCTCGGTCGTCGAGGCCCCTGGCGTAGTCGGGCAGGGTGGCGAACATCGGCAGCGAGAGCCAGCGCAGGAGGAACGGCTCCACGCCGTTGACCTCGATTTCGGTGGCGAGCGCTTCGTCGGCGTGGCGTCTGTCGTTGCGCTCGTCGTCGTTGCTGATGCCTCCGGTGGCGCCGAGCAAGGCCAGCGAGCGCACGACGTGCGGGTAGGCGAGCGCGAGGTGTAGCAGGAACCGGCCGCCCATCGAATAGCCGATGTAGGTGGCCCGACCGCCGACGTTGGCGATCAGGTCGGCGCCCAGGCGGAGATCGACGCGCACGTGGCTGGAGCGACCGTGGCCCGGTGCATCGACGAGCACGACCTCGTGGTCCTTGGTGAACGCATCGGCCACCGGCAGCCACGAGCGGCAGGTCTGGGTGAAGCCGTGGACGAACACGAGCCGGGGCCCGGTGCCGCAGCGGATCGACGCAAGGGGGCCTTCGTGTGGCACCCAGCCCGGAGGCAGGTCAGCCATGGAGCGCCGCGGCCTCGTTGTCGAGCATCCTGTCCAGCACGCGTTCGAACAGGTCGACATCCTGCGCGCCCGGTACCGCCCACTGCTCGTCGAACACGAAGGTGGGCACGGCGGTGATGCCGTTCGACGCCGCGAGGGCGAGGTGTTCCATGACCTCACCCACGCCGCCGTCGCCGGTGAGGAACGCGGCCACTTCGTCGTGATCAAGACCGATCTCGGCAGCGTATGTGGCGAGCTGTGCGGGGTCGCCGATGTCCGCACCGTCGCTGAAGTAAGCCTGCAGCAGCCGCTCCTTCAACGCGATCTGGAGCGCAGGGGAGCGTTGCTCGGCGAACCACAGAGCGCGGTGAGCGAGCAGGGTGTTGGCGCGCAGCGCCCGATCCATGTGGAACTCGATCCCGTCCTCGGCCGCCACCGAGGTCACGTGGCGGAGGATCTCCTCGGCGCGCTCGGGGCCGCCGAACTTCTTCGCATACGCCTCCACCACCGGCTGGGAGCGACCGGGCTGGGCGGTCGGGTCCAGCTGGTACGGGCGGAAGACGACGTCGACGCTGCTGACGTCTCGTCGTGCGGCCACGCGAGAGAGCGCGGTCTCGAAGCGGCGCTTGCCGATGTAGCACCACGGACACACCACGTCAGACCAGATCTCAACGCGCATACGTGCCACGATAGATGCGATGTCACCGACCCACACGCTGCAGGCCGACGTGACCGCGACGTTCTGCGCGACGTTGGTGGATGAGTGGATCGAGCATGGCGTCCAGCACGCCGTGGTCGCGCCGGGCTCGCGGTCGACGCCGCTGGCGCTCGCCCTTGCGGCTCGTCCGGAGCTGCAGCTGCACGTCTTCCACGACGAGCGCTCCGCCTCGTTCGCAGCGCTCGGCATCGGCGTTGCCTCGGGCCTGCCGGCCGTGCTGCTGTGCACGAGCGGTACCGCCGCCGCGCACTTCCACGCTGCGGTGGTTGAGGCCCACCAGTCCTCGGTCCCGATGCTGGTGTGCACCGCCGACCGGCCGCCCGAGCTGCGCGATGTCGGCGCACCTCAGACGATCGATCAGACCAAGCTGTACGGCGACTCGGTGCGCTGGTTCCACGACCCCGGCGTGGCCGACGCCGTCGCACGCAACACCTGGCGTTCCACGGCGGCGCACGCGTTTGCGATGTCGGTCGGCACGTGGCCGGGACCGGTACACCTGAACCTGGCCTTCCGCGAGCCCTTGGTCGGTGTGGCCGGCGACCTGCCGCTGCGCCGAAGCGCGGGCAAGGCGTCTGCCGCGGCGTCGCTCGCCCCATCGAAAGAGGTGCTGACCGAGCTCGCCGACCGCTGCCGCACTGCGCGGGGTGTGATCGTGCTCGGCCGAGGTTGTGCCTCGGCGCAGCACGTGGCCGATTTGGCCTGGACGCTCGGCTGGCCGGTGCTGGCCGACGTGCGCAGCGGTTTGCGGTCCGCCGAGCCGGGCCGGCCGACCGTGGTGGTTGCAGCGTTCGACGACATCCTCCGCAGCGCCACGTTCACCGACGCTCACCCTCCTGAGGTGGTCTTACGCGTTGGCGAGGCGCCGGCGTCGAAGGTGCTCGCCCAGTGGCTGGCCGGATTGGAGTCGTTTCAGGTGCACGTTGGCGGTGTGCCGACGTGGACGGACCCCGATGGCGTGATCGCTCTGCACGTCAACGCCGAGCCGTCCCTGGTGGCCGCAGCGCTGGCTGATTGGCTCCCGGCCCCGCCCGAACGGCCCGGCGCCTGGCTGTCCGACTGGCTTGAGGCCGAGCGCCGCGCTCAGGCCGCAATCGAAGCAGTACTGGCCGACGATCTCACCGATCCGTCGGTGGCCCGTCTGCTGGGGCGCGCGCTGCCGAGCCCGTCGAACTGGGTGATCTCATCGTCGATGCCGATCCGAGATGCCGAGTGGTACGCCGAATCCACCAGTGGTGCCCGGGTCTTCTCCAACCGTGGCGCCAACGGGATCGACGGCGTCATCGCTACCGCGACGGGGGTCGCGCTCGCGACCTCGTCGCCGACGTTCGTGCTCATCGGTGACGTCGCGTTCGTGCACGACGCCAGTTCGTTGACTGCGCTCGTCCGGCGTGACATCGATCTGTGCATCGTCTGCATCGACAACGACGGCGGGGGCATCTTCAACTTCCTGCCTCAGGCCACCGTGCTGCCCGCCGAGCGCTTCGAGCAGCTCTTCGGAACGCCACACGGAACCGACCTCGCCGCGCTCGCCGCGGCCAATGGTGTGCCGGTGCGGGTGGCGACGGATCGCGCCGCATTCGCCGTTGCTGTGTCCGAGCCCGGCACTCGCCTGGTGCTGATCCGGTCCGATCGCCTGGCCAACGTCGCTGTGCACGAGGCCGTGCACGCTGCAGTCGGAGAGGCGTTGAGCGCGCCGGTCGGCCAGACTGGGCCCCGATGAGCATCGCCCCGGAGATCGATCGAACCGACCGGTCCATCCCCGCCACCACGGGGGTGCGCATCGCACTCCTGGTGATGGTCACGTTCTTCGGTGGCAGCCTTCCCGCCTACAAACTCGCTTCGGCCAGCTTCGGGCCGGCCACCACCAACCTCGGCCGGTTCCTGATCGCTGCCATCGTGCTCATGATCGTGGCCCGCAAGGCCCTGCCGTCGGCGCGTGGACACGTGCGCAGGCTGCTGTTGATCGGCATGTTCGGGATCGGTCTGATGGCGGTGTTCATGGCCATCGGCGTCGACAGGGGCTCGGCCACCATCGGGTCGATCGTCGTTGGCCTGGAACCCATCGGTGTCGCGCTGGCCGGCATCGGGCTCGTCGGCGACAAGCCGTCGCGCAACGCCGTGCTGGCACTCATCGTGGGATTCTCAGGCGCCTTCGTGGCGTCCGGGATCCTCACCGAGAAGACCGGCGACAAGCCGATCGTGCCGATGCTGCTGCTGCTCGGCACCGTGGTGGCGTTCTCGATCTACACGGCGTTCGTGCGTCGCGCCTCCAAGGGTGTCGATCCGCTCGCGGTGGCCGCCATCACCCAGGTCGGTGCGCTGTTCCTCGTGATCCCGGCATGCCTGTTCGACATCGAGAACGGGGGCATGTTCCGTGGCGAGACCCTGCACGGCAAGGCCATCGGCGCCGTGCTGTTCCTCGGGTTCGGCTCGGCGCTCGGTTACCTGCTGCTGTGCAAGGTCATCGCTCATCAGCCGCCCAGTCGCGTGGCGGTCTCGATGTTCCTGACACCGCTGCTCGGCGTGATCTTCTCCTGGCTCATCGTCGGCGAGCAGCTCCATGTCCGCGACGCGGTCGGTGGGGTGCTGGTCCTGCTCGCGCTGTGGATCAGTGAGCGCGCCCCACACGCCGCGGCGGCGGGCACGCCAGAGCCGCTCGCCAACGAAGTCCTCTGACGTACACCTCAGGGTGTGTACGTCAGGCGCGAATGATGGCCGACAGCATCGCCTGGAACTTGGCCTGCGTCTCGGCCAGCTCGTGCAGCGGGTCGCTCTCCGCCACGATCCCTCCACCGGCGAACAACCGGGCGGTACGCCGATCCGGCGAGAACTCTGCGCAGCGGATCGCCACCGCCCAGGTTCCGTTGCCGCAGCGATCCACCCAACCCACCGCTCCGCCATAGCGGCCGCGGGCGAAACCCTCCACCCGCTCGATCAGCTCGACTGCGGCAGCCTGGGGATGGCCGCCGAGCGCAGGTGTGGGTGACAGCGCGCGGCTGAGGGTAAGCACGTCCGGTGCAGGCTGGGACAGTTCGCCCTGCATGCGCGTCCCGAGGTGCTGTACGTTCGCCACCGCCACGATCGACGGCTCGGGCTCCCAGTCGAGGTAGCTCGCCCACGGGAGCAGGGTGTCGTGCACCACGTTCACCACGACTCGGTGCTCGATCTGGTTCTTCGTGCTCGCGAGCAGCCCAGCCGCCAAGGCTGCGTCGGTGGCCGGGTCGCCGGTGCGCGGCGTGGTGCCGGCGAGGGGATGCGACGTGACGGTTGTTCCGGCAACCGCCACGAGCAGCTCCGGTGACGCGCCGACGAAGCCGTCGACGGCGTAACGGTAACTGGAACCAAAGGATGCCCGCAGACGGCGCATGACGGCGTGGATGTCGATCGGTACCGGCGAGTTCACCAGCAGGTCGCGGGCGATGACCGCCTTGTCGATGGTGCCGGCGCGCACGGCATCGCGCGCCGCAGCCACTGCATCCAGGTACGTCGCCACCGGAACGCCCGGTCGCACGGTGAATTCGTTCGCCGTCGCAACCGGTGCCGGAGCGGACGCGGGCACCGGCGCGTCGTCGATCCGGGTCACCCAGCAGCGGCCGTCGGCCGACTTGCCGATCACCACCTGGGGCACCACCAACTCGGCAGCCGCCCGGGGAACGAACGGGAGGACGCCGATGGCCACCGGTCCGGAGCCGGGCAGACCGACGTGGTCGTCGCAGTCCATTGCGGCAAGGAACGCGACCGCATCGTCGGCGTCGATGCGCGCCGCCACCCCACGACCGGCCAGACCCACACCGTCACGAACGAAGAGGTAGCCGTCGGCCCCTGAGAAGTCGTTGAGATCGACGTCGCCCTCGTACCACGTGGTGACGGCGCGCATGTTGGTCAGCGGCGCGTGCCGAGCAGCAGCTGGGTGATGCCGCCGCTGAGGAGCCGGTGATCGGCATCGGGGAAGCCGGCGTCGATCAACGCCCGCACCATCACCGGGGCGGCGGGCAGGTACGCCACGCTCTTGGGAAGGTAGCGGTAGGCCGGCCCGTTGCTGAGCAGCCCGCCGATCCTGGGCACGACCTTGCCGAAGTAGAAGCCGTGGCCCCACCGCACGACGGGGTTCTTGGGGATGCCCACGTCGAGCAGTGCGATCCGGCCGCCCGGGCGCACCACCCGGCCGAGCTCCTGGAAGAACGACGGCAGGTCCACCAGGTTGCGGAGCGCGAAGCCGCACGTGACGCCGTCGACGGACGCATCGGGAAACGGCATCCGCAGGATGTCGCCCTGGGCGCGCGGGGAGCCGCTGCGGTCAGCCGCCAACATCCCGAAGCTGAAGTCCACCGAGATCGGCCGGTGGCCGGCTCGGCTGAGATCGATGCACAGATCGCCGGTGCCGCTGGCCAGGTCGAGCACCGTGCTGTTCGCGGGCAGGCCGAGGAGGCGCACGGCCTTGCGCCGCCAGCGCACGTCGAGGCGGAACGTCATGATCCGGTTGATCAGGTCGTAGCGCGGTGCGATGGTGTCGAACATCTCCCGCACTGCGGCCGCTTTGGCTGGGCCCTGGGGCAGGGTCTCACTGTCCCACGCGTCCCGGGAGGTTTGGTGTTCTGTCATCGCCTGCAGGCTACGGCGCAAGACGCCCGGGTGGGTCTTGCTGGGTTGTGCTCGTGAGCTGCTTGTAGAAGAAAGACGTCGGCTGCGGTGTGCCGTTGGGTTGGTAGGAGTGGTCGGGCACGATGCCGAACCGCGTCCAGCCACATGCTTCGTAGAGTCGTTCGCCGGCCGAATCGGTCTCGGTGTCCAGCAGCAACAGCGTGCGCCCGTGGGCCAGCGCGGCCGCTTCGATCGCCTGAAGCAGATGGGCGCCCAGATGTCGGCGGCGGACGCTGCGGTGCACGATCATCTTGCCGACCTCGGCCCGGTGTGGCGCGTTCTGCTGCGGGGCCAGGATCAACAACGCGGTGCCCACGATGACGTCGTCGACCTCGGCAACGAGCAGCAACCGCCCGCCACGTTCCTGGTCGGCGATCGAGTCTCGCCAGAACTCACGCAGTTGGTCGCCGGTGACGTCGGCGAGGAAGTTCATCGACGCCCCGCCCTCGACCGAATCCCGCAGGATGGCGGTCAGCTCGTCGATGCGTCGTAGCGCCTCGGTTGGGTCGAGGTGGCGGATCACGCGCCGGCGGCAACCGATTTGGCCCAGCGGTAGTCTGCCTTGCCGCTGGGGGAGCGCACGATCTCGTCGACGAACACAATGGCCTTGGGCAGCTTGAA
The DNA here is from genome assembly GCA_043745825.1 of Actinomycetota bacterium. Lineage (GTDB taxonomy): Bacteria > Actinomycetota > Acidimicrobiia > Acidimicrobiales > Ilumatobacteraceae > WLMZ01. The sequence goes on from JAYTSB010000106.1 coordinate 7,270, forward strand.
GCGCGCCACGTGCCGCTCGGCCTCGGCGAGCAGCTCGTCGGAACCTGCACGGTGTCCCTCGCGGATGCGCACGACAGCGACGACCTCGTTGCCCCAGCGTTCGCTGGGGCGGCCGGCCACCACACAGTCGTACACGGCGGGGTGCGCCTTGATCGCCGACTCCACCTCTTCGGCGAAGATCTTCTCCCCGCCACTGTTGATGGTGACGCTGTCCCGGCCGTGCAGCTCCACGATGCCGTCGGCACGGAGCTTGGCTCGGTCGCCGGGGACCGCATAGCGCACGCCGTTGATCACGGGGTACGTGCGCGCCGTCTTGTCGGGATCACCGAGATAGCCCAGCGCGAGGCGGCCGCTCTTGGCCAACCACCCGAGGTTGTCCTCGCCGGCCATGAGCTCGCGATCGAGGTCGGCACTGAGCACGTGGTTGCCGGGCGTGAGCGGGAACGTACCGGTGGTGGGATTGGCCCCGGCCGAGACGTGCGACATCTGTCCGCCCGCCTCCGACGAGCCGAGACCGTCCACGATCATCGCCGTCGGCAGGTGGTGGAGGAACTCCTCCTTCAGGTTCGCGGACAGCGGTGCGCCGCCGCTGAGGATGACGGTGAGACTGGACAGGTCGTAGCGGTGCCGGTCCAGTTCGTCCAGCAGAGGGCGGGCGAACGCGTCACCGACGATGAGCAGGAAGTTGAGCTGCTCTCGCTCGATCAGGCTCCAGATATCGACCGGGTCGAGCCGCTCGGGAGTGTTCTGGACGAACACCGTGCCGCCCGTGTTCCAGGTGCGGAAGCTCATCCAGTGACCGGCGCCGTGCATGAACGGCGGAGCGAGCAGTGCTTGCAGATTGCCGTCGGCATCGGCGGCGAACTCGTCCAACGACGTGGCCGCACGGGACCCACCAAAGCACTCCACGATCGCGTCGCCGCCCCGCCACAGCACGCCCTTGGGCATGCCTGTGGTCCCACCCGTGTACAGGATGTACAGGTCGTCAGCGGAGGTCTGCACCATGGGCGGGTCCTGCGACGCCGCGGCCAACGCGTCCTCGTACCACATCGCCCCGGGCAGCAGGTCGTTGGCGGACTCGTCCGGAACCTGCAGGATCACGCGCAGCGAGGGCACGTCGTGGAGCACTTCTGCGAGCGTGGGCGCGAACTGGGAGTGCACCACGACTGCCGTTGCCTTGGAGTCGTTCAGCAGGTAGCGCAGTTCCTCGGCGACGTACCGGTAGTTCACGTTGAGCGGCGCGACGCGGGCCTTGAACGCGCCGAGCATGGACTCCAGGTACTCGTTGCCGTTGTGGAGGTAGATGGCCAGGTGATCCTGCCCACTCTCGGAGCCAGTGAGGTGCTCGCGCTCGACGTGGCATCCGAGGCCCTGGCCGATCAGGTGGTTGGCCAGGCGACGCGTGCGTTCGGTGACGTCCGCCCAGGTGAGTCGGCGGTCGCGGAAGACCAGGCACAGTGCGTCCGGCCGGGTGGCCGCGATTGCCTCGTGGACGTCGCCGATGCTGAAGCCTGTTGAGGGGGGAAACATTCCGGAGAACCTAGGCGTGCTTCGACGCGGGACACGAACCGTCATCCGCGCCAGGCTTCTCCTATCGTGGTCGTCATGCGTGATGTGACGTTCGGTGTGTTCATGCCCCAGGGCTGGAAGATGGAGCTCTCCGGAATTGAGGGAGCAGAAGCGAAGTGGAACACGGCGGTGGACATCGCCCTGCTCGCCGAGGAACTCGGCTTCGACTCCATCTGGCTCTACGACCACTTCCACAACGTGCCCCGTCCGGCCCACGAGGCGGTCTTCGAGTGTTGGACGACGATGGCTGCGATCAGCCAGCGCACCAGTCGGATCCGCCTCGGCCAGATGGTGGGCTGCAACAGCTACCGTTCTCCGGCGCTCTTGGCCAAGATCACCTCCACCGTCGACGTCATCTCCGGGGGCCGGCTGGACTGGGGCATCGGTGCCGGCTGGTACGAGCAGGAGTACCGTGGCTACGGCTTCGAGTTCCCCAAGCCCAAGGACCGCATCGGCATGCTCCGCGAGAGCGTCGAGATCGTGAAGTCGATGTGGTCGCAACCGGAGACCACCTACGACGGCACGTACTACACACTGCACCGGGCGAACTGCGATCCGAAGCCGTTGCAGCAACCGCACCCGCCGATCTGGATCGGTGGCGGGGGCGAGCAACTCACGCTGCGCGTGGTCGCCCAGCACGCTGACTGCAGTAACTGGGGTGGCACCGCGGAGGAATGGGCGCGCAAGCGTGAGGTGCTGAAGGGCCATTGCGCAGCCGTCGGCCGTGACGAGGACACAATCCGCAAGACGTGGTCACCGGATTTGTTCATCCGCGAGACCGAGGCGGAAGTGCTCGCTGCCGGCAGCAAGAGCCTGAACGGCGAGCCGTTCGAGTCGTGGCGTGCCGGAAACCTGGTGGGCACGCCCGAGCAGGTCAGCGAGAAGATCGCCACGTACATCGCGCTCGGATGCACCGGCTTCATCCCGTGGTGTTCGGATTACCCCGACACCACGTCGATGAAGCTTCTCGCCACCCAGGTGATGACGAGCTTCCGCTAGTACAACTCAGACGTAGCTGCGGAA
>JAYTSB010000107.1:0-4546 GCA_043745825.1 Actinomycetota bacterium
TGGCGCTCGGCATCGCCGCAGCGGCGTTCGAACGCACGATGTCCGGCCTGGGCCAGGTGATCGACGCCGCGATGGTGGACGGTGCGGCAATGGTCGCCGCGCCGTTCTACGGTGCGGCGGGCGGAGGCTGGGGCCCGCGCGGCACGAACCACATCGACACCGGTGCTCACTTCTACGAGGTCTACGAATGCGCCGACGGCGAGTACATCGCCCTCGGCGCAATCGAACCGCAGTTCTACGCCGAGCTCCTGCGCAGGCTCGAGCTGCACCCCGACGACGTGCCCCAGTGGGACCGCGCCCGCTGGCCGGAGCTGAAGGCACGGTTCAGTGACCTGTTCCTCACCCGGCCGCGCACGGCGTGGTGCGAGCTGTTGGAGGGCACCGAAGCGTGCTTCGCGCCGGTTCTCTCACCGGCCGAAGCGGCCGTGCATCCGCACAATGTGGCCAGGGGTACGTTCGTGTCCGCCAACGGCAAGGCACTGCCTGGTCCGGCGCCGCGGTTCAGCCGCACCGCGCCAGCGGTGGGCTTGCCCAGTCACGTTGGCACCAATACCGACGCTGCGCGCAACGGCACACTCTGGCCGTGACCCACGCTGCCGGAGCCACCACGACTCGTCACATCCGCACGTAGGCGATGCGCTCGTACCGGTTCGCAATCCGCCACCCCGTGGCTGTGCGCACCACGGTGTCGTCGTACCAGCCGGCCGCCTCGATGTAGGTCGGCGGGTCACCTGCGAGCCGCATCGTCATCGAGTACTGCGAGCTGACACGAGCCTCGTCGGCGCTGGCGAACGTTGGGAGCACGTTGGCGATCCGACCGATGCGCATGTCGAACGACGCCATCGTCTGCGACAGCCAGTCAACGGCTTCGGAAACGGTGCCGGCAACACCGCCGGCGGTGGTGTAGTCCAGCCGAGCGTCATCGGTGAAGCACGCCGACCACGTGGCCCAGTCGGCCGCGTTGAGCGCTTCGCTGTAACGCAGAACCAGGTCGTTGATCTCGCTTCGGTCGATGAGTTGTTGCAGATCCATCGCCGCAACGTATCTGATCCGGTCCCACCTTTCTGACGTCGCGTCAGATTCGTGGATCGGTTACGGTGGCCGCCCGTGAGGGCAATGATCGACGTGGTGGTGGACGGCGCCGGAATGCTGGCCGACGCGCTGCGCGCGGCGCGCCCGCAGGGCGAGCTCAGCACTACGGTGGTGGTCGCCGGCATCGCGACCGAGCCCATTGCGTTCGACGAGCTCACCGACGAGGCGTTCGACGCAGCGTGGGAGCAGCCCATGCGCCACGCCATCGCCGCGTTCCAGGCCGCACACCGTGCGGGGCATCGCCGCCTCATCGCGCTCGTGCCCACCCTCGGGATGTCCGGTGCTGCGGGTCTCGCCCACGCGGCCGCCACCGCTGAGGCCGTACGAGTGATGGTGAAATCTGCGGCTCGTCAATGGGGTGCCGACGGCATGACGGTGAACTGCATCGCCGTTGCGCCGGAGCTGTTCGGCATCGATCCCGCCGCCGTCGGTGCAGTGTCGCTCGCTCCGCCTGCACTGTCCACCACCGGAACTGTTGCCGACGACATCGTCCCGCTGATCCGCCTGGTGGCCGCTGCGGACGCGCACTACATCACCGGCGCAACGCTCACCGCCGACGGCGGCGTCTGGATGACGGCGTGAGCCGTCTCGCCGGAAGGACTGCGATCGTCACCGGCGCAGGCCAGGGCGTGGGCGAGGGCATCGCCCGCCGACTGGCCGCCGAAGGCGCCAATGTGGTGGTGGCTGCGCGACGCGCAGACACTGGCGCACCCGTGGCCGAGGCCATCCGTGCCGCCGGCGGCTCGGCCGTGTGCATCGAGACCGATGTGTCCTTGCGCTCCTCGGTACAGGCATGCGTGGACGCCACCGTGCAACGCTTCGGCGGACTGCAGATCATGGTGCACAACGCGTTCCGTGGGGGCATCCCCCACCGGCTTGAGGAAGCCGACCTCGACCGCCACTGGGCGCCCATGTCCCGCACCGGAGTGTGGGCCGTGATGTATTGCGGCCAGGCGGCGTGGCCGCATCTGCGCGCCGCCGGCACGCACGGTCGGTTCATTCTGCTGACGTCACCGAGCGGTGTGGAGGGCAGTGCGAACATCCCGCTGTACTCCCCCGTCAAGGCCGCCGAACGAGCGCTCGCCAAGAGCCTCGCCCGCGAATGGGGACCATCCGGCGTCACCGTCAACTGCATCGGACCTGTCGCTTCCTCACCCGCCCTGCTCAGTGCGTTCGATCGTTCTCCGGCGCTGCAACAGGCGATCGAGGCGCGCACGCCGCTTGGTCGCGTCGGCGACCCGGAAGCCGACATCGGCTCGGTGGCGCTGTTCCTCGCCAGCGATGACTCCGCGTTCGTCACCGGGCAGACCATCATCTGCGACGGCGGTTCCTTCCTCGGCCTCTGATCGCCGGCTACACCATCCCTTTCATCACCGTCCTGTCATCACCAGTCATCCACCATGTCATCGCACCAACCGGTCCGAGAACACCCAGGAGATACACCATGATCCAGCTCGTCACGATGCTGAAGCGCAAGCCGGGCACCACCCACCAGGAGTTCCTCACCCACTGGCACGACGTGCACGGGCCGTTGATCCGCCGCCTCTCATGCGCGAAGTACGTACGCCGCTACGAGCAGCACGCCTCGATCTGGCCGCCCGAAGGGTCAAAGCTCCCCGAGCCGACCTACGACGGTGTCACGATCCAGTGGTTCGACAGCGCAGACGACTTCTACACCCATGTGACGGAGCCCGACCAGGCCGAGATGATGGCCGACGTCGCCACCTTCCTCGACACCGAGGCGCTGCACTGGACGATCTGCGAGGCCCCCGCGATCGTGATCCCCGAGGGTGGATCGCCGCTGTTGTGAACTCTGGCCCGAGGACCGATGACATCATCATCGTCGCCGGCAGCGGATTGGTTTCGGCCGGTGCAGTGCCAGATGTGCGCGAGGTTGCGGAGCGCACCGACATCGGCGTGCTCAACACCTGGGCGGCCAAGGGGCTGTTCCCGTGGAACCATCCCGCCCACCTCGGCACGATGGGCCTGCAGGCCGGGGACATCGGCCTCGCCGGTCTGGCCAGCGCGCACGAGGTCGTGCTCTGCGGCGTCACGGACGATGAGCTGTCACGCGCGGAGCTGACGTCGCTGGGCGTGCGCTGGCTTGACGTGAATCCCGGTGATCTGGCCGCCCAGCCCTGGCCGGTGCGTGCCGTACCGACACCACGCCCTGCGCTGTACACCGAGCTGTTCGACGTGTGCCAGCCGATGTTCGCCGACGACACGCTGCCGCTCAACCCGGCCCGCGCCGCCAGCGATCTTGCCGCGGTGCTGCCCGAAGGCAGCGTGGTGTGCGGCGACGCATGCCGCAGCGGGTTCTGGCTGGGCCGCACGTTCCCGACGCGGACGCTCGGCAGCATCCGCCTGCCGACCCGCCCTGTCGCAGGGTTCGCGGCCACACAGGCATTGGTCTCGCGACGCACCGGGCACTTCAGTCTGGCCGTGGTCGACGGCATCGACGATGCAACTCGCTCGGTGCTGGACCGCGCCACCGATCTCGTGTTGGAGGTGTGGATCGACGCAGCTACCGACCACGCACCGACGGCCCGCTCGGCAGCAGCACGTACTGCGGACCTCCTTGCCGCTCATGCCGCGGGCGGGGTGCACGTGCTGGCGCTCGCCGTGCGATTCTCGGAAATCAATCGCCTGATCGCAGTCGCCGGTGCGCCACGATGGCACGCATGATCTCCCCGCAGACGCTCACGCTCACCGGACAGCACATGCAACTCGAGCCGTTGTCACTCGATCACGTGCACCAGCTCGTGGTGGCCGCCAACGAGGATCGCTCCAGCTATGGCTGGACGCCGGTGCCCGAGACCGCTGGGGCGATGACCAGCTACGTGTCGAACCTGCTCGCCGAGGCAGAGGCCAAGCGCGTCATCCCGTTTGCGCAGCGGCGGCTGAGCGACGGGCGCGTCGTGGGGTGCACGCGCTTGTTGGAGATCCGCTACTGGACCGGCCGGGATGTCCCCGACGAGGTGGAGATCGGCGGTACGTGGCTTGCCGCGTCCGCACAGCGCAGCGCCGTCAACACCGAGGCCAAGCTGTTGCTGATGACCCAGGCCTTCGAGGAGTGGGACATCCGTCGCCTGGCGATCTGCACCGATGCGCGAAACGAGCAGAGCCGTCGCGCGATCGAGCGTACGGGCGCTGTGTTCGAGGGCATCCTGCGCAACCATCGCGCCTCGGCCGTGGCCGGAGAAATCGGCGGGCCGCGCGACACGGCGATGCACTCCATCATCCAGACCGAGTGGCCGGCGGTGAAGGCCGGCCTCCTCGCCCGCCTCTCGGCGGGCTAGTCCAGGGCTAGTCCCAATACCGTTCAGTTAGTATTACACGTGTGTAGTTTGTGTGAATGCCGCGTGCTGGATGGTTGAAGCCTGTGTCGGATCGTCGTTTGTCGGATCTGGTGTCGGTGGGGGTGTTGACGAGGACGTTTCCGCCGGCGTTGGTG
>JAYTSB010000108.1:0-1540 GCA_043745825.1 Actinomycetota bacterium
CCTGGCCGAACAGCGAGTACTTGGGCGGCAGGTCCACGCCTTGCTGGCCGCTGATCACGAAGAACTGGCTGCCGTTCGTGTTCGGGCCGGCGTTCGCCATCGCCAACGTCCCGATCTTGTAGCTGCCAGCAGCGGGCAGTTCGTCCTTGAACTCGTAGCCGGGCCCGCCCGTGCCCGTTGCGGTCGGGTCACCGCACTGGATGACGAACCCGAAGATCACCCGGTGGCATGTGGTGGCGTCGAAGTAGTGGTAGCCGGCGAGGAACACGAAGCTGTTCACCGCGATCGGCGCGGCCTTGGGATCGAGGGCCACCACCATCACACCCTTGTTCGTGGTGATCGTCGCGGTGTAGCTCTTGGACGGATCGATGCACGTCGGAGGCGCGAGCGCGAAGTGCACGATCTTCGGCGCGGAGCCGTCGAGTGGTGGACACTGCGTTCCGTCCAGCTTTGCGACGGCGGCGGAGGACCCCGGGGCGGATGCAGGCCCGGTGGATGCAGGCCCGGTGGATGCGGGACCGGTGGAGGCGGAGGATCCGGCGGCCGAGCCGCATGCCGCCCCGGTTAGGGCGAGGACGATGGTGAGGCTGGCCAACGCGGCGATGGTCGACGATGTGAGACGCACGGGCCTCACCGTATCGGGTGGGCTCTCCCGCTTGGAGGCGGCTACCTACCGGTGGGTAACATCGCCGGATGCAGCACATCCTCGAAGCGATTGAAGCGGGCGCATCCGAAGGCGAACTGGCCAACCTGGCGCTGCCCGAATCGTACCGCGCGGCATTCGTGCGGCGCGAAGACATCGGCATGTTCGAAGGGGTCGCCTCGGCCGACAAGGATCCGCGCCAGAGCCTCCACATCGGTGAGGTGCCCTTGCCGGAGATCGCCCCGGACGAGGCGATCGTGGCCGTGATGGCCAGCAGCATCAACTTCAACACGGTCTGGACGAGCATCTTCGAGCCGGTGTCCACGTTCGGGTTCCTCGATCGCCTCGGCAAGGAGAGCGAGTGGGGGGCGCGCCATGCGCTGCCGTACCACGTCGTTGGTTCGGACGCCGCCGGTGTCGTGCTGCGCACCGGGTCGGCCGTTCGCAACTGGAAGCCGGGCGACCGGGTCACCGTGCACTGCAACTCGGTCGACGACCAGGACCCGTCCTCACACGACGACTCGATGCTCGGGACGAATCAGCGGATCTGGGGTTTCGAGACCAACTTCGGCGGCCTCGCCGACCTCACCATCGTCAAAGCCAACCAACTGATGCCCAAGCCCACACACCTCACGTGGGAGGAATCGGCGGTGAACGCGCTGTGCAACAGCACGAGCTACCGCATGCTCGTCGGCAAGAACGCGGCGCGCATGAAGCAGGGCGACACCGTGCTGATTTGGGGCGCCACGGGCGGTATCGGCGGTTATGCCACCCAGTACGTGCTCAACGGCGGGGGCATCCCGGTCGGCGTGGTCAGTTCACCGGAGAAGGCAGCGCTCCTCCACGAACTCGGCGTGGAGGCGGTGATCGATCGAAAGGCCGAGGGCTACCGCTTCT
>JAYTSB010000109.1:0-4025 GCA_043745825.1 Actinomycetota bacterium
GGGTGACACGGTGGCGAACAGCACGTCGGTGGGGTGTGGGCCGGGGGCGACGTTGACGGTGCGGTGTGGCGGTGGGGGTGTGGGGCATGTGATCATCGACGTCATGGGCTACTACCGCTGACGCCGATGCGTCACTGCAGGAACCGGACCTCGAAGCCGCCGAGGCTGATCACATCACCGCTCACGAGGTCGTGACGCTCCACGGCCTGGCCGTTGGCTTCAGTGCCGTTGGTGGACCCGTCATCGACGAGCTCGAACCGACCCTGACGAGAGCGGATCACCGCGTGCTGCCGACTGACGCGCCGATCGTCGATTGCGATGTCCGCGCTGGTCTCGCGGCCGATCACCGTCACCCGTCGGGTGAGCACGATCGTGCGGCCGTCCTCCAGCACCAGGCGGGCGTCGGGCGACGCGGCGCGGATGTCGATGGTGGACGGTGCTCGGCTCTGGACAACGCGAGTGGCATCGAGCTCAGCGGACTGATCGAGCACGAGCTGCTCGAGTCGGCGCATCTCCGGGCTCGGTTCGATGCCGAGCTCGTCGATCATTCGCTCGCGGAACTGCTGGTACGCGCGCAAGGCGTCGGCCTGCCGCCCGGCGCGGTACAGAGCCATCATCAGCACACTGCGGACCTGCTCGCGCAACGGCTGCTCATCGACGGCAACGAACAGTTCGGGCAGGATCTCGCGGTGTCGCCCGGCAGCGAGTTCCGCTGCGAACATCGAGTCCATCGCCCCTGACCTGGCCTCGGCCAAACGCACCTGCTCGCGCCGGATCGGCTCGGTGGGCTCCAACCCGCTCAACGGATCACCACGAAACAGGGCAAGGGCCTGGCGCCAGACCCGGGCTTCGGTCTCCGGCGGCGCCAGCGATGCCACCCGGCACTGCTCCTCGAACTCGACCACGTCGAGGTCGTGCGGGAAGCGGCAGCGGTAGCCGTGACCGTCGTAGACGATGGCTTCGGCATGGTCGGGGGCGATGGTGCGGCGCAGGTTGGAGATGAACACGCGCAGCGTCGCCACCGCGCCGTCGCCGGGCTCGTCGCCCCAGACGGCCTCCACCAGGCGATCGGTGGACACGCTGCGCCCGTTGGCGAGCAGCAGCGTGGCGAGCACGGTCTTCTGCTTGGCACCTCCGAGGCTGAGCGTCGTTCCATCGCGAACGCCCTCCACGGGTCCGAGGAGTCTGAACCGGGCGCTCATCGTGGGCCGGAGCTTACCGAGGCGCGGGCCGGCGATCGGTCGGTCAGGTCGCGGTCATGCCCGGGGTGGTGGTGGTGTTGTTGTGCGCGGTGGTGGCGTGCGGGATAGTCGTGAGCGTTGGGGTGATGCCCGGTGTGGTGATGCACGGGTTGGTGAGACACGGGGTGAGACACGGGGTGAGGCACGGGGTGAGGCACGGGGTGCTCCTGTCGGCTGGGCGTGATTGGACCTGGACGCGGCGAACCGCTCCGACCATTGCCGGAGCGCTTCGTCGTTGTGTCAGTCGCCGGGGGACACCGAGTAGACGTCGCTGTTGTTGTAGCCGCCGAGGCGGGTGACTTTGAAGTCCAGCACCCGCACACCGTCGTTGCCGTTCGGGCCGATGGGGTTGTTCCAGGTCCAGCTATGGCCGTTGCAGACGGTGCCGACGTTGACCCAGTTCTGCACTGCGCCGGACTGAAACCGGCGGCGTACCTCGAGCTTCACGCAGGCGTTGTCCGGGGCGTAGGTGTCAGCCACCGTGACGCTTGCGTAGCCGTTGCCCTGGCGGTCGTACCACGTGACGGGGCCGCGGGCCGATCCGCCCGTGGTCTGCGCGGCGACGGTGTCGGTGTCGTACACCGCCGCGTGGCTCACCCCAGGGGCGAGGGCCAGCAGGGAGGCGCCGGCGAGTGCTGCGGTGAAGGCGGTCTTGATCTTCATGGCTGGTTGCTCCTTGTCCGTTCGGTGTGGTGCACCGGGTTGGTGTGGTCATGATCCGCCTGGTCGATCAACGCCCGTTGAAGATCGGTTGAACAACCCCTCACGCGGCCACGACCGAGGAGCCGGCTCAATAGGCTCGGCCCATGCGCTCGTCCAACGCCGCACTCGACCACCTCGTCCTGGCGACGCCGAACCTCGAAGCCACGGCTTCCTGGGTGGCCGCACGCACCGGCATCAGCCCTTCAGCAGGCGGCCAGCACGTCGGCAAGGGCACCCGCAACATGCTCTGTTCGCTGTCGTCAACGAGCTACCTGGAGATCGTCGGGCCCGACCCCGAGCAACCCGACCCAGCGGGCCCGCGCCCGTTCGGCATCGACGATCTCGAAGAGGCGGCGATGATGGCCTGGGCGATCGCGGTCCCTCATATGGACGAGGCCCTCGCTGCGGCACGCCTCGCGGGCTACGACCCTGGCGACGCCACACCGATGCAACGGCAGCGACCCGACGGTGTGCTCCTGCGCTGGACGCTCACCATCGCCCCGTCACGCGCCGTGCCGTTCCTGATCGACTGGGACGACTCGCAGCACCCTGCCGCCACGGCGGCACCGGGTCTGGAGATCGCCGATCTGCAGGCGCGTCACCCTCGACCCCACGATCTGGCCAACGCGTTGGACGCGCTCGGCATCACGATGAGTGTTCTTTCCGGACCCGAGGCGCTGGTGGTGGAACTGAACGGTCCGCTGGGCTCGATCGAGTTCGGCTGAACCGGGCCCGAACCGGTTCGGCGTCGCCGAGTCGGTGCGGGCGGAGGGACTCGAACCCTCACATCTTGCGATACAGGGACCTAAACCCTGCGCGTCTGCCAGTTCCGCCACGCCCGCGTGACGTCACCAGCCTGCCGGTTGCGCCGGTCGGGTGCAAACATCGGGCCGAACGAATGCTGGATCAGTCGCTGGATCAGTCGCGCAGGCGAACGCAGATGTCACCGGCGTCGGGGTCGATGCCGTCCACCCAGTCCGCCGCAATGCTGATCGACCGGTTGGGCACCAGCGAGCCGACGACGTTGCCGTGCCACAGCGTGCGATCACCCTGGGTGACCTCGATCCGGCGGGCGCCACCGAACTCGCTCACTCGCAGGACGAAGCGGTCGCGCGGGGCGGGGTCCTGCGGGTGCAGCATCGCCGGCGAGATCCAGCGGATGGGTGCCTCGGCGCGCACCGCCACGGGGCCGGCCGGCCAGTGCCCGGTGGCGAGCCAGTCCAGCAGTGATGCAGACATGTGGCGGCCCTGCAAGGCGCAGATGTCAGCGGTTTCGGCCGGGTGGGTGAGGTTGCCCGCGGCGAACACACCGGTCCGGGATGTGCGCAGCGCGCCGTCGACGACGGGACCCCGGTGATCAGCATCGATGGACAGCTCACCCGCGATCGCCAGTTCGTTGTTGGGGATCCAGTCGCCCGTGAAGACGACGGTGTCGCATTCGATGCGACGGCCGTTGGTGAGCATGACCGCCTCCACCTGGGTCCTGCCAACGATGGACGCGATGTCCGCCTCGGTGATGATCGGTACGCGATGGCGTGTGGAGGTGGCGAGGCGTAGCGGCGTGTAGGTCTGATGATGCTGGAGCGGCGTCACCATCGCTGCGACTCGGCAACCGGCGTGTCGCAGCGTGACCACCGCCGAGAAGCTGACGTGTTCGGCACCGACGACGACTGCGGTGTTGCCGGGCTTGATGCCCCGCATTGTGAACTGCTGGAGCGCGCCGGTGGTCATGATGCCGGCACCGCGGTCGCCGGGCACCAGCCGGGCCGAACGAGGACGTTCGCGCACGCCGGTGGCCAGCACGACAGCGTTCGCGTCCAACGTCGCGAGGCCGTCGGCATCGGCCACGCGCAGGCTCGTTGGGCCATCCCAGCCGAGCACCGTGGTGTCGGTGCGGATGATCGCGCCGGAGCGCTCGGCGGCCTCGCGGAGACGTTTTGCGTACGCCGGTCCACGCATCAACCGATGCAGATCGCGCAGGCCGAAGCCGAGGTGGTCGGTGTGCCGGGGCACGCCGCCGGCTTCGGCCTCGCGATCGAGGACCACAACATCGCGCACCCCACGTCGGCTGAGCGCAATGGC
>JAYTSB010000110.1:0-17741 GCA_043745825.1 Actinomycetota bacterium
TCGTCTCGTTGACCTCCGGATGAAACTGCGTGGCGAACGTACGCCCCATCCGGTAGGCCTGCGGGGCGAGGGGTGAGCGGGCCAGCTCCACCGCGCCGGGTGGCACGGTGACGACGTCCGAGTGCCACTGCATCCACGGCCCGGGTGGAATGACCTCGGGAACGTCACTGACGATGTCGTCGTACCAGCCGATCTCCGGCTCGCGAGCACGTTCCACGGTGCCACCGAGCGCTGCGGCGATGGACTGCGCACCGAAGCAGATGCCGTAGATCGGGATGGAGCGGGCGTGGGCGTGCCGGATCAGGGCCAGCTCCACCGCCACCTTGTCGGACAGGTGAGGCCAGTAGACCGACCACTCCGACCCCATCAGCATGACCAGGTCGATGCCGTCGAGCGACGCCCAGTCGCCCGGACGATCGCGATGGCACTCGATGAAGGAGTACCCGTGGTGGCGGAACCGCTCGCCGCTGAAGCCGGCATCGCAGTCGTCGGAGTTGGCCAGAAGCAGCGCGCGCACGCAGCAATGGTAGAGCGACGCGGCAGAATGGGGCGGTGTCCGCACCGCTCATCGTCATCGCCGGCCGGGTCAGCCCAGAGTCCAAGAACGTCCGCGGCGAGGCCTTCGCCTTCGGGCAGCGTTATGCGCGAGCCATCGAGCGCGCGGGCGCCGTGCCATTGATGCTCCCGCCGATTCCTGCGCTGAGCGGAACCCGCCTGCACGACCTGCTGCAGCGGGTGGACGGCGTACTGTTCCATGGCGGTGGAGACATCCACCCCCGCCACTACGGCCAGGACCTCACCGCGGACGAGATCTACGGCATCCACGACGACCACGACGAGGTCGAGTTGGCGGTGATGCGGGCCGCCATCGACCTCGATCTGCCCGTGCTCGGGCTGTGCCGCGGGATGCAGGTGATGAACGTGGCCCGTGGCGGCACCCTGCACCAGCACATCGGCACCGAGACCCACTGGATGCGGTACCTGCCGGTGTCATTGCAGCCGGGAAGCCGCCTTGCCAAGGGCTTCGGCACCGAGGAGCCCCAGCACTGCCATCACGTGCACCACCAGGCTGTGGATCAGCTCGGCGCAGGCCTGCGCGTCGTCGGGCACGCCGCTGATGGCATGGTCGAGGCGATCGAACTGGAGGACGCCACGTGGGTGGTGGCCACCCAGTGGCACCCCGAGGACAATGCTGCCGACGACCCCCAGCAGCAGGCCGTGTTCGACGAGCTGGTCCGCCAGGCCGCCGCCCAGCGCTGAACTCGTCCGCCGATGAAGCGGCGCTCCTCAGGCGACGCTGTCATCGCATGTCGCGCCTGGCGCGACATCCGATGACTGCGTTCGCAAGTGGCTCGCGGCGCGATCAGCCACCGATGACGGGGCGGGCGACCTGGACGACCTTGTCGCTGGCGTCGATCAGCCAGCCGGGGTAGAAGCCGACGAGCAGCGTGAAGCCGGCGCACAGGGCGATGGCCACGCCGGTGGAGAACGGCACGTGAATCGCCTCGCGCTCGGCGTCGCCCGACTCCGGCTCCGCCAGCCACACGCTGATCATGATGCGCAGGTACAGGAACGCACCGATGACGGCGGTGACCATCGCGATGATGGCCAGGGCGTAGCTGTGCTCGTCGACGGCGGCCTGGATCACGCCAAACTTGGCGGTGAAGCCCGACGTCAGCGGCACACCTGCCTGAGCGAGCAGGAACACGGTGAGCGCCAGCGCGAGCAGCGGCTTCTGCTTGGCCAGGCCGCGGAACGAGCCGAGGTCGGTGGCCCCGTCGCCGGTGCGGCTCACGAGCGTGACGACGGCGAAGGTGCCGCACACGAGCACCGAGTACAGCAGCAGGTAGAGCATGGCGCTGGGCATGCCTTTGCCCGTACTGCCGCCTGCGTGCCCAGCCGCTTCCACCCCGATGAGGATGTAACCGGCATGGCTGATCGAGGAATAGGCGAGCATGCGCTTGACGTTGGTCTGCACCACGGCGGAGATGGATCCGACCGCGAGGGTGATCACGGCGATGGTCCAGATCACCGGCTGCCAATCGTCCTTCCACGTCGGCAGGGCAACGACCAACACGCGCAGCATCGCGGCGAAGGCCGCAGCCTTGCCGGCCGAGGCCATGAACGCAGTGACGGGCGTCGGCGCGCCCTGGTACACGTCGGGCGTCCACACGTGGAACGGTGCGGCAGCCACCTTGAACGACAGGCCCACGAGCAGCAGGGCGATACCGACCAGCACGATGGCGTCGTTGCGATGCGCAGGCACCTTGTCGAACGCGGTGATGATGGCGTTGAAGTTGGTGGACCCAGTGCCGCCGTAGATGAGCGCGATGCCGTACAGGAAGAACGCCGAGGAGAAGCCGCCGAGCACGAAGTACTTCAGGCCGCTCTCCTGGCTCTCGATCCGCTTGCGATGGCTGGCGGCCAGCACGTACAGCGCAATCGACAGTGTCTCCAGACCGAGGAAGAGCACGATCAGGTCGTTGGACATGACCATGACGATGCCGCCGAGCGCCGCCATCAGGTACAGGCCGTAGACCTCCGGCCCGTCCATGCCCTCACGGCGCAGGTAGTCGTCGGTGATCATCGAGGCGAGCACGACGGCGACGAGGATGGTGATGGTACCGAACATCGAGAACGCGTCCCACGACAGTTCGTTGCCGATCAGGAACCGCGGCTTGGAGTCGCTGAGGTTGTCCCAGTTGATGAACGTCATGACCAGCGCCCCGAGGGCGATGGCGATGGTGACCCAGGCATAGGTGCGCTTCGGCCAGCTCGGCGTCAGTGCGGCGCCGACGAGCAACGTGAGGCCGCCGCCGAGCAGCACGAGCAGCGGAGTGAGCGCAAACCAATCGATCGATGGTGCGACGAAATCTGCGCCGATCACGGCTGCTCCTCTGCGTTGGCCACGCTCGATCCTGCGTCCGCGTACCCGCCGTGGGTGATGAGCGCCTTGACGCTGGGCTCGATGCGATCGAGCATCGGCTTGGGGTACACGCCGACGAACACGATGGCGGCGATGAAGGGCAGCAGGACGGCGCCCTCCTTCCAGCGCAGTTCGGGGAAGGACTTGTTGTCCTCGTCGGGCTCGCCGTGGAACACCCGCTGGTACGCCCAGAGCAGGTACAGCGCAGCGAGGATCACGCCGGATGCGGCCACCACCGTCCACCAGCGCGCGGTGAGGAACGAACCGATCAGGACCAAGAACTCGCCGACGAAGCCGTTGAGGCCGGGCACCCCGATCGAGGACAGCATGACGATGGTGAACGCGGCGGCGAACACCGGGGCCACCTTCTGCAGGCCCTTCAGGGCTGCGATCTCGCGGGTGTGGCGGCGCTCGTAGATCCAGCCGACGAGGATGAACAGTGCGCCGGTGGACACACCATGATTGATCATCTGCAGTACGCCGCCGGTGAGCGACTGCGACGTGAACGCAAACGTGCCGAGGACGATGAACCCGAGGTGGGCAACGGAGGAGTACGCCACGAGACGCTTCAGGTCCTTCTGCATCGTGGCGGCGATGGCGCCGTAGAGGATGCCGATCACCGCCAGGGTCAAGAACAGTGCACGGCTGTGCCGGGCGGCCTCCGGGAACAGGTAGATGCCGAAGCGCAGGAAGCCGTACGTACCCAGCTTCAGCATCACGCCGGCCAGCACCACCGAGCCGGCGGTGGGCGACTGGGTGTGGGCGTCGGGCAGCCAGGTGTGCAGAGGGAACAGCGGCACCTTGACGGCGAACGCGATCGCAAAGGCGAAGAACAGCCAACGGCCGGTGGAGGCGGCGATGCCGCCCTTGTCCGCGAGCTCGATCAAATCGAACGTGATGTGCCCGATGTTCGCCTTGGCGATGAACACCGTGGCGATGATGCCGACGAGCATGAACGCCGATCCGAACATCGTGTACAGGAAGAACTTCGTCGCTGCGTACACACGCTTGTCGTAACCCCATCCGCCGATGAGGAAGTACATCGGCACGAGCACGATCTCGAAGAACACGAAGAACAGGAACAGGTCGAGGCTGAGAAAGCTGCCCATGACGCCGGCCTCGAGCAGCAACAACCAGGCTAGGTACGGCTTCTCGTCGTGATGCGGGTCGGCCGCCAGGATGGCGAGCGGGAACAGCACAGCCGTCAGCACGACGAGGAACAGGGAGATACCGTCCACGCCGAGGTGCCAGCTGATGCCCCAGGTCTTGATCCACTCGTGCTTGCTCGTGAACTGGAAGCCGGCTTCACCGGTGGAGAACGAGGCGAGCATCCACACGCTGATCGCGCCGGTGAACACACTGCTGAGGATCGCCGTCAGCTTGACGAACTCCGGTCGGCGCTTGCTGATGACGGCCACGGCCAGCGAGCCGAGCGCGGGCACGAGGATCAACGCGGTGAGGATGGGGAAGCGACCCCCGATCAGCTCGGTGGATGCGAGCAGCGTGGTACTCACTGGGCCGCTCATTGGGCCGCCCCCCGGATGAAGAACCAGGCGAGGAGCAGGACCACACCCACGCCGATGATTGCGGCGTAGGTGCGCACCAGGCCACTCTGAGCCCTGCGGATCACTCCGGCAACACCCTGCACCCCTCTGCCGGTTCCGTTCACGGCGCCGTCGATCACGTTGGTGTCGAACCAGGCAATGCCCTCGAAGCTGTCACGCCCGGGCCCGCCCATGAAGTCGGAGATGCCCTTGTCGTAGTACCAGGCGTTGGCCAGGATGATGGGTTCGATGGGCTTGACCTTCTGCTTCGAGTACACGAGGTAGGCACCGATGATGCCGACGATGGCGCCGAGCGTGGCGATGCCGGCGAGCACCCACTTGATGTCCTCGGTACCGCCCTTCAGGCTGCGCTCGCCCACCTCCACCACGGGCGCCAGCCACGAGGAGAGCTTCTCGGTGGTGTGGTTGAAGGGCAGGTTCAACGCGCCGCCGGCAAAGGCGAGTCCGGCCAGTACCACGAGGGGTGTGAGCATCAGCCACGGGCTCTCGTGCGGGTGGACTTCGTGCTCACCGTGGGCGTCGGCCTCATGGCCGGGCCGGGCATCGTTCCACCGTGCTTCGCCGTAGAACACCATGATCACCTGACGGGTCATGTAGTACGCGGTGAGCAGGGCAGTGACGAGGCCGAGCGCCCACAACACGGGACTCTTGTCGAATGCGTACAGCAGGATCTCGTCCTTGCTCCAGAACCCGGAGAACGGCGGCACGCCGGCGATCGCCAACCAGCCGACGGTGAACGTGGCCGCGGTGATGGGCATCAGCTTTCGCAGCGCGCCCATGTACCGCATGTCCTGTTCGTCGTGCATGCCGTGGATCACCGATCCGGAGCCGAGGAACAGGAGCGCCTTGAAGAAGGCGTGGGTGATCATGTGGAAGATGGCGGCGACGTAGGCGTGGGACCCAATGGCCAGAAACATGTAACCGAGCTGGCTCACCGTCGAGTAGGCGAGGACACGCTTGATGTCGGTCTGGGCGACGGCGACGGTGGCCGCGAACAGTGCCGTGGCCACGCCGATGATCGCGATGAGGGTGGATGCCCACGGCGTGGCGAAGCCGATCACGGGGCTGATCCGGGTCATCAGGAACACGCCGCTGGTGACCATGGTGGCCGCATGGATGAGCGCGGACACCGGCGTGGGACCCGCCATTGCGTCCGGGAGCCACACGAACAACGGCAGCTGAGCGCTCTTGCCGCATGCGCCGACGAACAGCATCAGCACGATGACCGACGCCACGGTGACGCTGATGGTCTTGCCCTCGGCGGCTTCGTTGATCGTGGCGTAGTCGAGCGAGCCGACGAACTGGAACGCAACGAACATCGCAATCATGAAGCCGAAGTCGCCGACGCGGTTGGTGACGAAGGCCTTCTTGCCGGCCGAGGCGTTGGCGTCCTTGGTGTGCCAGAAGCTGATCAGCAGGTACGAGCACGTGCCCACACCCTCCCAGCCGAGGAAGGTCACGAGCAGGTTGCTGCCGAGCACGAGCATCAACATGCTGAACACGAACAGGTTCAGGTAGAGGAAGAACTTGCTGAACTTCGGATCACCGTGCATGTACCCGATCGAGTACAGATGGATCAGCGAGCCGATGCCGGTGATGAACAGCGCCATCGTGATGGACAACGGATCCGCCAAGAACGCGAGGTCGACGTGCAGGCTGCCCACCGGCAGCCAGCTGAACAGCGTCTTGACGTGGTGACGCTCCTCGGCCGATTTTGACATGAGATCGGCGAACACGCCCACGGTGACCGCAAACGCACCGGCCGTCATCAACGTGGCGAGGTAGCCCACCTTGGGCTCGCCGAGGCGCCGACCGAACAACAGGATGATCAAGAACCCGGCCAGGGGCAGGGCAGGGATGAGCCAGACAACATCGAGCACAGTGGGTCAGCCCTTCAACTCGGCGAGGTCGTCGGCGGTGGCGTGCGGCCGCTTGCGCAGGATGGACACGATGATGCCCAGGCCCACCACGACCTCGGCCGCGGCAACCACGAGCACGAAGAACACGGTGGTCTGCCCACCGATGTCACCGAGTGCCTTGGCCAACGCGACAAAGCTGAGGTTGACCGCGTTGAGCATCAGCTCGACGCACATGAACATCACCAGCGGGTTGCGGCGCACCATCACGCCGACCGCACCGATCGAGAAGAGCAGTGCGGCCAGGATGAGGTACCACGTCGGGGTGGGCGTGATCGCGGCGATCATCAGCGGGCACCAGCCTTGGTGTCGGAGATCCCGGCTGCGGGGCCGGCTCCGTTGGGCTGGCTCACGGCACCACTCTTGCCGGGGCGCCGGGCGAGCAGCACCGTGCCCACGACGGCGATCACCAGGAGCACCGACGTGACCTCGAATGCGAACACGTGGTTGCTGAACAAGTCGTTGGCGAGCTGCTTGATGTTCGAGTCGTGGGACACGTCGGTGGCTCGCTCGATGCCTGTGCCACGAGTGGTCAGCGTCTTGCGGCCCCGGTAGATCGCACCGCCGACGAGGCCGAACAAACCGAGCCCGACGATGGCTGCGAGAGGACGCTGCACCTTCACGGGGTCGATGCGCAGCGACTCGGCACGGTCGACGCCGAGGAGCATGATCACGAACAGGAACAGCACAACGATCGCCCCGGCGTAGACGATGACCTGCACGGCGGCAAGAAAATGGGCGTCCTGGGCCACGAACAGCACGGCCACACCGAACAGCGTGAGCACCAGGCTCAGCGCCGCATGCACGGGGTGCGATCGCACGATCACGCCAACGGCGCCGGCCAGGATCATCACGGACGCGCAGACGAAGACGAACAACTGCATCGTCAGTGGTCCTTCTGCTGGGAATCGCGCGTCACTTGCACGGGCTCGGGGCTGCGTAGGCCGTAGCCGAGCTCGCCGCTCCACCCGGCGATACCCTCGAAGTCGGCGTCGCCGCTGGGCGACGTGGCTCGCATCCAGCCACTGGTGTTCAGGTCCTCGCCGTCGCGCCAGTCCTCCCAGGGCAGCCGCTGCGGCTTGCCGTCCTCGCCGACGAGCAGTTCGCTCTTTGTGTAGACCGCGTCCTGACGGTTGGTGAAGCTGAACTCGAACATCTTGGTCTCGGTGATGGCCTCTGTGGGGCACGCCTCCACGCACAGGTCGCAGTGGATGCACCGGAGGTAGTTGATCTCGTAGACGAAGCCGAACCGCTCGCCGGGCGAGGTGGGCGAGTCGGCATCGTTGTCGCGGCCGCGCACGTAGATGCACTTGGCCGGGCAGACACCGGCGCAGAGCTCGCACCCGATGCACTTCTCCATCCCGTCCTCGTACCGGTTGAGGACGTGGCGACCGTGCAGGCGCTCGGGCTTCGGCGCTCTCTCGTCGCCCTTGTCAAGAGGATCGCTCTGACCGCCCTTGGCGACGTGCTTCTTGGACACGCGCCCGCCGGAGTAGTTCTTCGTGAGCCGCTTGCCACCAAACAGGCGATGCTGCTTGATGGTGACGACGAATCCGTCGAGGTAACCCATCAGAACATCGCCCCCTCTCGTTCTCGGTTCTTGGCACTGACACGCACGGCGGTCATCAGCAGTCCGGCGCACGCCGCGAGCACCACGATGGAGATGCCGCTGACCCACCACTTGTTCCAACCGTTGTCACTGGCAACGCGCTGGGCAGCCAGGAGCAGGAACCAGCCCAGCGACGCAGGGATGAGGATCTTCCAGCCCAGGTTCATCAGCTGGTCGTAGCGCAGGCGGGGCAGCGTACCGCGCAGCCACACGTACACGTACAGGAACACCAACACCTTGGCGATGAACCACACGGTTCCACTGAACGGGCCGAGGTGGATGTCGCCGTTGAAGTGCAGGCCGCCGATGTCGAAGCGCACCGGCTGCGGACCACCGAAGAAGAGCGTGACGATGACGCCGCTCATCGTCACGGTGTTCATGAACTCGGCGAGGAAGAAGAGCGCGAAGCGCAGCGAGGAGTACTCGGTGTTGAAACCGCCGACGAGTTCCTGTTCGGCCTCGACGAGGTCGAACGGCGGCCGGTTCAGCTCGGCAGTGGCAGCGATCATGAAGATCACGAACGGCACCACCCCCGTGGCGATGAGGTGCCACTTGCTGAGGCTGCTCTGCGCGCCGACGATGCCGTGCGTGCTGAGCGTGCCGGCGATGAGGAGCACGGCGCCGATGCTGAGCCCGAGTGCGGCCTCGTACGACACCATCTGCGCCGAGGCGCGCACGGAGCCGAGCAACGGGTACTTCGAGCCGGAGGACCAGCCGGCCAGCATGATGCCGTAGACGGCAATGCTGCTGAGAGCAAGCAACAACAGCACGCCGATTGGCGGATCGGCAAGCTGCACGAACGTCTTGTGCCCGAAGATCTTCACCACGCCGTCCTTGCCGTGGGTGAAGTCGCCGCCGAGCGGGATGACCGACCACACGAGGAAGGCGGGCACAAACGCGAGGAACGGGGCCAGGCGGAACACGACACGATCGGCGCGGTCCGGCAGCAGGTCCTCCTTGAAGAACAGCTTGATGCCGTCGGCGAGGGTCTGCAACAGACCGAACGGCCCGGCCTTGTTCGGGCCGGTGCGGTTCTGCATGCCGGCCACGATCTTGCGCTCGAACCAGACCATGAACATCGTGACCACGAGGCCCACGACGAACACGACGACGACCTTGAGCAGCACGATGAGCACAGAAACCAGGCCGAGCTCCTCGACGAGGTTGTCGATGGCGAGCATCACAGGCTCTCGATCCGGACGTCGGTGACCGGTGCGCTGGCGTCGATCAGGTCGCCGACCGATGCCGTGCTGGACCCTGCCGAGGCGGGCTGGTTGAACGGCACCCATGCGGTGCCGCGCTGCACCGACGAATCGGCCTTGAGACGCAAGACGATGGTGGCCCTGGCGCTGGTCACCTTCACATCGTTGCCGATCGCGGACCCGATGCGGGCGATGTCGAGGGGGTTCACATGAACGGCAACACCGGGCGCGAGCGCGGCCAGCGAGGGCGACTTCGCCGTGCCGATCGCCGCGTCGTACAGCTTGCGGCTCACCACGAGCCGGAAGTCGTACGCATTGCGATCGCCGAGCGTCACCGTCGCAGCGTTGGCGGCGTCGATGTGCGGCGCGAGTGCGATGACCCCGTTCGGCGCGGCGGCCAGCGCAGCATCCGTGACGGCCGAGTAGCCGTCCACGTCGGTGGCGATGGCCGCGGTCACATCGGCGACCGAGGTGAAGCCGAGGTCTGTGCCGAGGCCGAGGGCCAGGGCGGTGGCGATCATCCAGTCCGGACGCGCCGTGCCGTGCACGGTCACCTTCTGGGCGAGCGCCGTCGTGCGGCCCTCGAGGTTGGTCGTGGTGCCGGCCTTCTCCGCGTAGGCGGAAGCGGGCAGCACCACGTGAGCCAGAGATGACGACGAGGTGAGAAACGTGTCGACGGCGATGATCCGTCGGGCACCGGCCAAGGCGCGGCGGGCGAGGTCGGCGTCGGGCACGTCGCTCAGCGGATCTGCGCCGACGAGCACGAGGCACTCGATCTTGCCCCCGGCCGCAGCTTCGAGGATGCCGCGGCTGTCGAGGCCACCCCGGCCGGGACGCATTCCGACTTGCGTCGCACCGACCACGTTGCCACGGCGCAGAGCGGGCAGCACGGTTGCGTTCGGCACCGCAGCCATCAGCGCGTTCAGTGCGGCGATGGTGGGAGCCGACGACTCGGCGAGGTTGGCCCGGCCGACGACGACGACGACATCGCCCTTGGCGATCTGCGCGGCAATCGTGGGGTCGGTGAGTGCAGTGGCAACAGCGTCGGCCTGGGTGCCCGGCTCGTAGAACACGGTCTTCCACGCGTAGCGGGTGAGCCCACTCGCCTTGGGGGCGAGCTCGACGATCCTGGTGTGATGCTTCACCGCAGCGTCGCGCAGACGCAGATACAGCACCGGGAGCTCTTCTTTGAGATCCGGTCCGAGGAGGATCACCGTCGATGCGTGCGCCGCTTGGTCGATGGTGGCACGCGGCATCGCCAGCAACCCCACCGGCAAACCGTCCACGAGTTGCGACGAGACGTTCGGTGTGCCGATCACGTCGTGGGCCAGCCGGGCAAACGCGAATGCGTCTTCGTTCGTGCCCCGCGCACCGCCGAGCACGGCGACACTGCCTGGGCCTCCGGCGGCGATCGCGTCCTGGATCAGACGCACAGCTGAGGAAATGGCGGAGTTCCACGAGGTCGGCGCATGGCCCTCGGCGGTGAGCACGAGCGGGGTTCCGAGGCGATCGTCACTCCCGATGGACTGGAAGTTGAAGCGACCCTTGTCGCACAGCCAGCCCCAGTTGACGGGATCCGAGTCCACGCCCTGGTAACGAACGAGCTGGTCACGGGTGGACTGCACGGCGGTGCGGCACCCTACCGAGCAGGTTGTGCACGTGCTCTCGGCTTCGTCGAGGTCCCACGGCCGGGCCTTGAAGCGATACGCGCTGGATGTCAATGCACCCACCGGGCAGATCTGCACCGTGTTGCCACTGAAGTAGCTGGCAAACGGCTCGTCCGGGAAGGTGTTGACCTGGGTCAGGTTGCCGCGATGGGTGAACGAGATCAGCGCGTCGCCGGCCACCTCGTCGGCAAAGCGAGTGCATCGATCGCAGAGGATGCAGCGCTCGCGGTCGAGGAACACGAGGTCGCTGATCGGGATCGGCTTCGCGTAGTGCCGCTTCTCCTCCACATAGCGGCTCTCACCGGGGCCGTGGGTGAAGGCCTGGTCCTGCAGTGGGCACTCGCCGCCCTTGTCGCAGACCGGGCAGTCCAGCGGGTGGTTGGCGAGCAACAGCTCGAGCACGCCCTCTTGGGCGGCCTTGGCCGTCGGGGAATCGGTCAGCACCTTCATGTCGGCAGACACCGGGAACATGCAGGACACCATCAGCTGTGGTCCGCGGCCCGTGTCGACCTCGACGAGGCACTGCCGGCACATGCCGACCGAGCTCATCCGCTCGTGGTAGCAGAACCGCGGGATGTATTCCCCCGCCTGCTCGGCGGCGTTGATGATCAGGTCACCTTTGCGAGCCGTGAACGGACGGCCGTTGACCGTGATGGCCACCGCATCGGGGTCCACCACCGGCTGAGGGGTCTCGTCGACGGTGTCGGATGCGTTCTCGGTGCCGGATGGATTGGTGGTCGTCACGAGTGCGCCCCCACGGGTACTGCGGTCACAGGGATCATGGTGCGCTGCAACAGCCTGGCCTCGAACTCGTCACGGAACAGGGTGATCGCCGAGTGGAGCGGGGCGTAGGCGGATGGGCCGACGAAGCAGATCGTAGTCATCTTGTACGGGAACGGTACGGCCTGCAGGCCGAGGCGCTCGCTCGACGCGTGCGGGAACGCCCCCGGGCAGATGGTCTCGCCGACCTCCATGATCTGCTCCAGATCGCGGCTCGTGCCCTGGCCGGCAACAATGCGAGTCAGGATGCGCATCAGCCACGTGCCGCCCTCGCGACACGGCGAGCACTTGCCGCAGGACTCGTGGGCGTAGAAGCTCGTCAGCGTCAGGGCTGCGGCGGGGATGTCGGTGGTCTCGTCCATCACCATCACGGCGCCAGATCCCACCATCGAGCCGGCCGCACCGACGGCCCGGCCTTCGAGCGGCAGGTCGAGCTGGTCGGGCGTGAACCACGGCGCGGACCCGCCACCGGGCACGAACGCCTTGAGCTCGAGGTCGCCACGGATGCCCTGGCAGAACTCGTCGCCGTAGATCAGGTCGCGGAAGGTCGTGGAGCCGTTGATGACCTCGTACACACCGGGACGCTTGACGTGGCCGGACACCGCCATCATGCGGGTACCCGGCGAGGTGGCCGTGCCGATGGCGGTGTAGGCCTCGACCCCGTTGCGCAGCAGCCACGGCAGGTTGGCGAGCGTCTCGACGTTGTTGACGATGGTGGGTTGGCCATACAGGCCGATGGCCGCAGGGAAGAACGGCGGCTTCAGGCGCGGCATGCCGCGGTTGCCCTCGAGGCTCTCGATCAGCGCCGTCTCCTCCCCCACCACATACGCACCCGCACCCCAGTGCATGACGATGTCGAGCGAGAACTCGCTGCCGAGGATGTTCTTGCCGACGTAACCCGCGGCGTACGCCTCGTTCAGGGCGTGGGCGACGCGCTCTTGGGCCAGCGCCATCTCGCCGCGGATGTAGAGAAAGCATTGCGACAGTCCGGCGGCGTAACAGGCGATCAGGCAGCCCTCGATCAACTGATGCGGATCGCGCTCCATGAGCAGGCGGTCCTTGTACGTTCCGGGCTCGCTCTCGTCGCCGTTGACCACGAGGTAACGCGGAAACACGCCGGCCGGCGTGAGGCCCCACTTCGTGCCGGCAGGGAAGCCGGCGCCGCCACGACCGAGGACGGTGGCGTTCTTGACGTCCTCGTGCACCGCCGGGGCAGGCTTGGCCAGCGCGTTGCGCAGACCCTGATACCCGTCGGTGGCGAGGAACCGTTCAAGCGAGTATGAATCCTCGTACTCGAAGCGCGAGGTCACGATGCGCGGCCGATCACCGGCGTAGAACCCGGGCGTGTACGGATACGTGATGGCAGGTGCGTCGCTCACGACGTGCTCCCCTCCGGTACCGGCATCCAGGAGGGCGGCGCGGTCACATCTTCTGGCGGTATTGCTCCCACGGAGCGATCGGCGGGGATCCGCTGGCGGATCTTGGCCACGGTGCCGTGCGGCGGGATCTCGTCGCCGAGACGGCCGGCGCGCAGGTCCTCGATCAGCTGATCGAAGGTCTCGTTGGTGACCCGGAAGCGGTACCGGTAGTTCACCTGCAGGGTGGGCGCCTCGGTGCAGGCCGCCTGGCACTCGGCGTGCTCCAGCGTGAACATGCCGTCCGCCGTGGTGCTGCCGGCCTTGACGCCCAGCTTCTGCTCGGCGTGGTGCATCAGATCGTGTGCACCCAAGAGCGCGCACGACAACGTGCCGCAGATGTTGACGAGGTACTTGCCGACCGGCTCGAACTTGAACATCTCGTAGAACGTGGCCGTGCCGAAAATCTCGGCCGAGGTCGCACCAACGAGTTCGCCGACGTGCTGCATCGCGTCATCGGTGACGTAGCCGTCCTGCTGCTGGGCCAGGTGCAGCAACGGAATGGTGGCCGAGCGGGGTCGCGGATAGCGACCGATGATCTCGAGCGCAAGCCGCACGTTGTCTTCTGTGAGTCGCGCCACTTAACGATCAACCGTTCTGATTGGGCGCAACGCCGCCTCCGCTTCGCTTTGGCGGCTGCGCCCGAGCGCGACACGTCCGTTCATCGGTCAACCGTCCTGATTGGGCGCAACGCCGCCTCCGCTTCGCTTTGGCGGCTGCGCCCGAGCGCGACACGTCCGTTCATCGGTCAACCTCTCCCAGTACTGGATCCACACTGGAGATGATGGCCACTGCATCGGCCACCAAGCAATTGCGCATCATGTGCGGCAGGCATTGCAGGTTGACGAACGACGGCCCGCGCACATGCATGCGGTAGGGCTTGGCTGATCCGTCACTGGCGATGTAGCAACCGATCTCGCCGCGCGGGCTCTCGATCGGCACGTACACCTCACCCTCGGGCACCTTGAAGCCCTCGGTGAAGATCTTGAAGTGGTGGATCAACGCTTCCATCGACTCGTCGATTCGCGCGCGCGGTGGCGGCGTCACCTTCTTGTTCTGGATGCGGTAGTCACCCATCGGCATCTTGTCCAGGATCTGATGCACGATGCGGATCGACTCGCGGATCTCGTTCAGGCGGATGGCGAAACGGTCGAAGCAGTCTCCGTAGCTGCCGACGATCACGTCGAACTCGACCTCGTCGTAGCGAAGATAGGGCATGTCCCGGCGAAGGTCCCACGGCGTGCCCGTGCTGCGCAGAATCGGGCCGGTGGCGCCGAGAGCGAGGGCCTCCTGAGCAGTGATGACCCCAACGCCCTGCAGACGTTCGCGCCAGATCGGCTGACCCGTCATGAGGATGTCGTACTCCTCCAAACGGGGCGGGATCAGTTCCAGCAGGCGCAGCACATCGTCGCGCCAGCCGGCGGGCAGGTCGGCGGCGAGTCCGCCGGGACGGATGAAGTTGTGGTTCATCCGCAGTCCGGTCACCTTCTGGAAGAAGCGCAGCACCTCTTCGCGCTCACGCCATCCGTACAGCATCATGCTGACGGCACCGAGATCCATGCCGTTCGTGGCCATGAACAGCAGATGGCTGCTCATCCGGTTCATCTCACTCAGCAGCATCCGCATCCACACGGCGCGCTCGGGGATGTCGCCGTCGATACCGAGCAGCTTCTCGACGGCCATCGAGAAGACCAGCTCGTTGTTGAGCGGGCTGACGTAATCCATGCGGGTGACGTTGGTGCCACCCTGCAT
Organism: Actinomycetota bacterium; assembly: GCA_043745825.1. Lineage (GTDB taxonomy): Bacteria > Actinomycetota > Acidimicrobiia > Acidimicrobiales > Ilumatobacteraceae > WLMZ01. Next base: position 14,833 of record JAYTSB010000110.1, read on the forward strand.
GTACGTGAGCGTCTCGCCGGTCTTCTCCATGCCAGTGTGCAGGTAACCGATGATCGGCTTGCAGCGCAGCACGGTCTCGCCCTGGAGCTCGAGCATGAGGCGCAGCACACCGTGGGTGCTCGGGTGCTGCGGACCCATGTTGATGATCATCGTCTGTTCGCTGCTGTCGCCGGTCTGACCCGGCACGATGGCATCGGTGGCGCCGAGGTTGGCGGCGTCGGCCTCGCTGATGCGCAGCACGGATCCGACTTCGCGCATCAGCTCGTTCGCGGTCAGCTCGCTGCGTGGCCGCAGCTCCTGGCCGCCCTCGCTGGTCTGCTGGATGAGGACCTGCTTCTCCGCCTCGTGGGCGGCCTCGCTGTCCCGGTCATGCGATGTCACGGTCATGAGGGCACCCCCGGCACGACTGATGGCTGGTTGGCGGAGGCGTAGTCGTGAGTGAACTGCACCGGTATGACACCGACCGCGTAGTCCTTGCGCAGCGGGTGTCCGTCCCAGTCCTCAGGCATCAGGATTCGGGTGAGGTCGGGGTGATCCGTGAACACGATGCCGAACATGTCGAACGCCTCGCGCTCCATCGCCTCTGTGCCCGGGTGTACATCGAACAGGGTGGGGCACGCGGGATCGTCGGCCGGCACCTGCACACGGACGCGCAGACGGCGACGATGCTCCAAGTCGAGCAGGTTGACCACGACTTCGAAGCGTTCCGCCGTCACACCCTCTGGCAGCGGACGGCCGGGATGGGTCAGGTAGTCGACACCGCACAGGTCCATCGCCTGCATGTAACCGTCGTCGGCAAGGCGCTTGATCAACGCAACGTACTGTTCGCGGGGCACGTGCACCACGGTTTGGCCGCGGCTGTCGCTGAGCGGGAAGCCGTGCAGTTCGGTGACGGGTTGCTCGACCGCGTCAGCGGGTAGGTCAGCGGGCGCGTCGGATTCGGTAGCGGTGATGTCGCTCACAGATCACGCTCCCTGCAGAGCGGAGGAGCGAGGGGCGGCGCCCAGCAGGACCGGCGTGGGCTCCACTGCGGCCGGGATCTCGGTGATGTGGACGTTGGCCCCGGCGCCGGAGGCGACGCGGCGCTTCATCAGCTCACCATTTTCGATCAGGCCGTGCAACGTCTCGATCGCATGGATCAGCGTCTCCGGCGTGGGTGGACAGCCCGGTGCGTACACGTCCACGGGCACGATCTGATCGACGCCCTGGACGATGGCGTAGTTGTTGAACATGCCGCCACTGCTGGCGCACACACCCATGCTGATGACCCACTTGGGCTCCATCATCTGGTCGTACACCTGGCGGAGAACCGGTGCCATCTTCTGGCTGACGCGGCCGGCCACGATCATGATGTCAGCCTGACGAGGGCTGGCCCGGAAGACCTCCATACCGAAGCGGCTGATGTCGTAGTGCGAGCCGCCCGTACCCATCATCTCGATGGCGCAACATGCCAGGCCGAACGTGGCGCCCCAGCTACTGCGGCTCCGGGCCCACTGGACCAGATCCTCGATCTTGCCGGTGAGCGCGTTGTGCTGCAGGCCTTCCAGACCATCGTCACGTACGTCTTGGACAATGCCCATCGTCAGGCTGCTTTCTCGTCGATGCGACCGGCGGTGCCGACCCGGCGGACCGTGCTGGTGAGCGTGCGCTCGGCAGACACGGCGCTGTCGAGGCGTCGGTACTGCTGCACGGGGCCCCAGTCGAGCGCACCACGGGCCACGACGTACACGAACGAGGCGAAGAACACGGCCGAGAACGCCACCATCTCCCAAAATCCGAACGAGCCGAGGCCGACGCGCGACACGGCGTAGGGGTAGACGAAGATGATCTCGATGTCGAACATCACGAACAGCATCGCAACGATGTAGAAGCTCACCGGGAAGCGCTCGGGGGGCTCCCTGCTGGGCACGATGCCGCACTCGTAGGGCGCCTCTTTGGCAGCCGACGGCCGGCGCGGGGCCAGCAGGCGGGACGCGACGAAACTCAACACCCCGAACAGGATCGCGAGGATCATCAAGCAGATGACTGGTAGGTACTGACCCATACAGTGGCCCTCCGTCTATTTTCCAGCGGGTACGGCGAGGCCCCCGGTGCGGTTGAGCACCACGCGGCGATCGCGGACGTGCAGCAGATAACAGCAGGAGAAGAACACGACGGCAGAGCCGAAGGCGATCTCGGCCGCGGGGACACGCTTGTTCCCCAGATCGCGGATCATGTAGACGTAGCGGTGCGGCTGACTGGTGTCGATCTCGGCGCGGGCGGGCGCACGACCCGGCTCGGGGCGCTGACTCAAGAGTGGGGCGACTTCGACCACGATCCAATGCGGCTTGTGCAGGAAGGCGATGAAGTCGAGCGACTCGCCGATCTTCGGGTAGCGCTCGCCGCCCTTGTCGAACACGTTGACGACTTGGTAGGTGCCGGCTTTCAGGGTGCCGTCTTCCTCGATCACCACGCCACCGGCAGATGCCGACGGACCGAAGTTCTTGTCCGTCTCGCCGACCTTCTTCCAGCCGTTGTCGAGCAACAGGGTGTCGATTCCCTTCGCGATGTCTGCCGCAGGTGCGTCTGGCGCAGGCAGCGTGGCGTCGTTGTGGATGATGCCGGACTCTTTGATGGCCGTCGCGGTGAGCAGGATGGACTCGCCCGGAACCGCCTTCCATGTTGCGTCGTCACCCTTCAGACCAATGCCGAACACCCACCAGACGATGGCCATCAGCATCATCCAGCCAGCCAGAGCACTGAGCGAGACCAGGAAGCCCAGCCGGGCTCCGAGGTTGGTACCGAGGATGAGGTACACGGATCCGCACAGCACCGACACCGAGATGATGATGATGAGGATGCCGCGGATCTGCGGCTCCCAGTTGAGGGCGAGCATCGCGTGCATCACAGGCTCCGCACGTATTCGACGA
>JAYTSB010000111.1:0-2229 GCA_043745825.1 Actinomycetota bacterium
CGTCGCGCTCGTCTGCGATCGGGACACCGAAGTCTCGCAGCAACGCCTTCGACGCGGTTTCGGAAAGGGTGTGCGAGGCGGACGGGTTCTGGGGGGACACGCCGCCAACCGTAGTCAGTGGCTCACGTCGAGACGTTGTACGTGAGCACGCTCTTCGCCACGATCTTTCCGGTCACAGCGTTGATCGCCTCGGACTCGCAGAACACCACCGTCCGTCCGCGCTTGACCACCCACCCCTCGGCGATGATGTCCTGTTGCACCACTGCGCTGAGGAACTGCACGTGCATGTCCACCGTGGAGTAGCGGGCGTCGTTGGCGTATGGCGCGCGCACGGCCGGCACCACGACGGTGTCGAGCAGCGAAGCGATCGCCCCGCCGTGCACGAGTCCCGCGGGCTGCTCGAGCTCGGGCATGAACGGCATGCGCATTCGGCAGTAGTCGGCGCGCACGTCTTCCACCACGATGCCGAGCAACTTCGGGAAGAACGTGCGGTCCCAACGCCCGAAGCTCGTCCAGCGCGCAGCCACCTCGTCCGGCAGTGGTTCGTACTGATCAGCGCGGTTCATTCAGTGTTGGTGCTCACGTGCTCGTGGAGCAGGGCGGCCACGTCGGCAGCCAGCTCCTGGATCAGCAAGTGCCCGGCCGGGAGCTCGTGCAGCGTGGACCCGGCGATCACTTCGTGCAGGCCGCGACTGTGGCTGATGTCCACCCAACGATCCTCCAGCCCGCCGATGATCAGGCAGGGCGCAGCGACCGCCCGCAGCTGGCCGGTGATGTCCAGCACCATGTCGAGCTCGAGCTGGGCGTGCGAACCGGCGGCCACCTGGGTGGCACCCATCGCCAGGAATGCATCGAGCATCGGCTCCACGAGGGCCAAGCCGGCAACCGTGAAGCCGTCGGCGAGGGCGTAGCGCATGAACAGTTCCGGGTCGGTGGCGATCAGCCGCTGCCACAGCCCGAACGTGATCCGCTGGCGTGCATCGGACGTGGCCCAGCCACAGAGTGACGTGACCGTGGTGACGCGATCGGGCGCTGCCGCTGCCGTCGCCAGCGCGGCGACGGCACCGAGCGAGTAGCCCGCGATGTGGAAGCCCTGGTGTCCCAGGTGGGTCATCACTGCGAGCGCCTGCTCGACGATCCCTTCGACGGTGAGCGGTGCGTCGGGCAACGACGACTCGCCACTGCCGGGGAATTCCACCATCACGAATCGGTACGTGTCTGCTGGCATCGCCGCGCGCACCATGTCCCATGCCGTGCGGTTCATCGTCGTGCCATGGAACAGCAGCAGCGGCACGCCGGAGTCCGGACCCTCCACCGAGTAGCCGACCGTTGCGTCACCGACCTGAAGTGTTGCCATGGCCGCACGGTAGCCAACCGGGCGGAGCCGCGCGTCAGGGGACGAGCGCGCTGCGGAAGAAGCCGAGGATGTGCTGCAGACGCACCTCGAGCAGGTGCTCGGAGAGGGGCTCGTCATCGAGCAGGCCACCGAGGAACGGCGCATCGGAGAAGTAGCTCAGCAACGCGCCGTAGCCGGTGAGCAACAGCTGCTCGGGATCGTGCTGGCGGAAACGGCCGGCGTCCATCTCCCGTTGGAAGTAGCCGGCCGCACTGTCGAACGCGGGCCGCAGCACCCCGGACAGATCGATGCCGAGGTGTGCGCCGTTGTCCAGCGCCTCTCGTCGCATCAACCGCACGTAGTACGGGTTGTCGCTGAAGAACCGGAATCCGGCGATCAACACCGACTCGACCTTCGTCCAACCGCGTTCGGTGCTGCCGATTGCCGCGTCGAGACGTTCGAACCAATCCGACAGGAGCCGCTCGAACACCTCGCCGTACAGCACTTCCTTGGAGGCGAAATGATGGAGCAGACTCGGCCGGCGGATGCCGACGGCAGCAGCGATGTCATTGAGCGACGTACCGTCGTAGCCGGCCTCGGCGAAGCAGTGGAGCGCCTCGATCACGATCTGATCTCGGGTCGAGAGGTGCTCCCCGCCATCGGTCATTGCGCGTATCGTACACGTGTGCCCTCGATCCTGGCCCGGCGACTGATCGGCGGACACCACCTCAACGAGGTCGTCGGCGAAGTTCTCAGCGGTCCCGTTGAGGTGCAGGTCGACGTCTCCGGCACGATCACCGCGGTGCGCCCGCACGACGGCCCGACACCGGACGTCACCCTGGTGCCGGGCTTCGTCGACGCGCAGGTGAACGGCATCGACGACGTCGACGTCT
>JAYTSB010000112.1:0-2631 GCA_043745825.1 Actinomycetota bacterium
CGTCGATGACTTGGCGTGGCTTCTGTGTGGTGTTCGCCGAGTCGAGGTACACGAGGGGGCGGTCATCGATCAGACGATCGAAGATCGGGAAGTCCTTGCGAACGAGCGTGGGATCGAGGCTCATCGGTTCACCCCCGGAACGACTCGTAGCCGTCGGCTTCGAGCTTCTCGGCCAACTCCATCCCGCCGGACGCCACGATCCGGCCGTCGATGAGGATGTGGATGTGGTCGGGGCGCAGTTCGTCGAGCAGACGCTGGTAGTGCGTGATCAGGATAATGCCGAGGGTTGGGCGGTCGACCTTGACCTCACGGATGCCCTTGGCGACGATGCGCAGGGCATCGATGTCCAGGCCCGAATCGGTCTCGTCGAGGATGGCCAGCTCCGGCTCGAGAATGGCCATCTGCATGATCTCGTTGCGCTTCTTCTCGCCGCCACTGAAGCCCTCGTTGAGGTATCGGTCGACGAAGCTGGAGTCCATCCCGAGACGCTTCATCCAGTCCATCGTGGCCAGGCGCAGTTCCAGCACGGACAGGTCGATGCCCTTGCGGGCGCTGAGGGCCTGGCGCAGGAACTGGATCACGGACACCCCGGGAATCTCCTGCGGGTATTGGAACCCCAGGAACATGCCGGCCTTGGCGCGCATGTCGGTGGGCCAGTCCGTCACATCGTCGCCCCGGTACACAATGCGCCCGGACGTGACCTCGTACTCCGGCGAGGCCAGGAGCGTGCTGGCGAGCGTGCTCTTGCCGCTGCCGTTGGGGCCCATGATGGCGTGGATTTCGCCCTCGTTCACCGTGAGGCTGAGGCCGCGCAGGATCTGGGTGTCGCCCTCGACAGGCTTGGCATGGAGGTCTTCGATGCGAAACAGCTCGCTCACGTGGTCAATCCTACCCACGACCGCCGTTCGATTATCACTACGTCCGTAGGAGAAATTCGCCACGCCCTACGCAGCCGCCCCACCCCGGTTCCGCGAAGGTACATGCCCCCAATAGCGCGCTTTCACCTGCAAACAGTTGCAAGCGCACCCACCCCGGGCTCGGTGTCACACCTGCAATGCCCGCCACAGGCTGCGGTAGTCGCTGAACTCCAGGGTGTCGTCCACGTAGCCGGCCTCGTGCAGGGCCTGGTGGAACCGGGGCAGGTTGCGGAAGGGCACGCCGGAGTCGACGTGGTGGGCGAGGTGCCAGCCGATGTTGTACGGCACGAGCAGGAACCGGGCCCCGAGGTGCTGACGTACGGAGTGCGTGGTGATGCGTCGGTCCTTCGACGCCATCAGCCCGCCGTGTTCGGCGATGGAGCGCAGGCGGTTGATGACCCGCCAAACGGTGAGGTACGGCAGCAACCAGAACAGGGGGTAGAGCCACCACACACCGCAGGCCACGGATGCGCCGAACATGGCGAGCTGCACGAGCCAGATCTTGTACTGCACGTGGCGCGCGGACAGATCAGGGTTGCGCAGCCCGCAGAGCTGCTGGCGGAGCAGTTTGAACCCGGTGCGGCCAGTGGCATCGCGCCACAGCTTGCGCCGCAGTGACGCAGCGGGCACGGGGTAGTTGGCGTACAGCGGGATGTCCGGTTCCTCGGGCCCGAACTCCTCGCGATGGTGGGCCATGTGCACGCGGCGGTATCCCTCGGTGGTGGTGTACGACGGGTAGCCGAGCAGCCACCGACCGACCCAGTCGTTGAGCGACTTCCGCTTCAGCAGCAGGCGGTGCGCGGCTTCGTGCATCAGGGAGGCGAACTGGGCGTGGGCTCGGCCCATCAGCACGAACGCAATCGGCCACGTCAGCAGCCTCCACCAACCTGGCGTGAGCACGACCACCGCCACCAGCGCGCCAGTCTGCACGTAGAGGCCGAGCACGCTCAGTGCGTTGCGAACCGACGGGATGCGGCGGAGATCGTCACGGAAGGCCGGTTGCGGTCGACCGTCCGGGCGGATGCGGGTGGTCTCGGTGACGTGCGGTAGCGCCTCGTCCACCGGGCTCATCCCACCGAGCCGTACGCCGGGGCGCGTCATCACCATCCGCGCGCCACCCATTCCTGGATGTGCGGTCGCTCGTGGCCGATGGTGGTGTCCACGCCGTGGCCGGGCATCACCACGGTGTGGGCCGGCAGGGTGAAGAGGCGGTTGTCGACGGAGCGGATGATGGTGTCGAAGTCGCCGTGATCGTTCTTGGTGTTGCCCACCCCGCCGGGGAACAGCGTGTCGCCGCTGAACAGCACCGGGGCGCCTTCGACGAGGAACGAGATCGAACCGGGCGTGTGACCCGGGTTGTGGATCGCCTGCAGCCGCAACCTGCCGACTTCGATGATCTCGGCGTCGTCGAGGAAGACGTCGTAGCCCACCTTCTTCAACATCGGCGCGTCGGCGGATGAAATGGCCACCTCCAGGCCGGCCTCGCGCATCGCCGGCACCGCCTGGATGTGATCGAAATGACCATGGGTCTCGAGCACGCGCTTCACGTTCAGCCGAGTGCACAGCTCCAACAGCTTGTCGTGCTCGTTCGCGGCGTCGATGAGCACGGACTCGCCGGTCTCGCGACAGCGCAGGACGAACACGTTGTTGTCGTACGGTCCGACGACGAGCTTGTGCACTTCGAGGCGGCTGTTGGCCCAGTGCAGTGTGGTCA
>JAYTSB010000113.1:0-9135 GCA_043745825.1 Actinomycetota bacterium
CGAGCACGACCGTCGCGATGGCGAGCGTGACGGCAAAATGGGCGCGCCGTGAAGGCGCGACCGGTACCCCGGACTCTGACTCGGACAGGGTGGCGCTCGTCGTGTCGACGTCGCACTCCACGTCCAGGCCGTCGTCGGGAGCGGTCATCGTCGCCCGATCCCGCCGACCTTCTCCTCGGTGAGCTCGGTGGCCCACGGAATGGCTTCGAGGCGCTCACGAGGAATCGGCTTGCAGGACACCACGGAGTAGCCGTAGCTGCCGATCTCCAAACGCCGCAGGGCACCATCGATCTCTTCGATGTCTTGGCGGGCGCGGGCCGACAGGAACAGATCGCGCTCGCGCTCCACAACCATGGTGTCGCCCTCGCCGGACTCGTCGTCGAACTGGACATCGCCCATCTCATCGTCGATCAAGGAGTTCGCCTCGTCCTCCAGCCGCACCGCCTGACCGGTGAGCGACTCGCGGGCCTCCAGGAGCAGCTTGCGCTGGTTGGTGAGGAATTTGGCATCGAAGTCCTTCGTGTACTTGATGCCGTCCTTGCCCTCACCCTTGACCGGCGGCAGGGTGAGCGCTGGTGCGGCCGCGGCAGCCGCCGCCGCCTTGCGCGACGCAGCCGTGGTGCGCTTCGGCGCAACCGCCTCGGGAGCCGGTACTGCGGCGGATGTGGTTCCATTCTCGGCGGAGGCCGAGACCTTGGCTGTGTCTTTCACTGCGTCCTTCGCTGACGACTGCTTCGAGGGGAGAGGTTGTGCGGCCGACGTGACGGCCGGTGCCTTGGAGGCCTTGGCAGGCGCAGCCTTGGCAGGCGCAGCCTTGGCAGCCGCAGCCCTGGAAGCCGCAGCCTTTGCAGGGGCAGCCTTGGCAGGCGCAGCCTTGGCAGGCGCAGCCTTGGCAGGCGCAGCCTTGGCAGGCGCAGCCTTCGCAGGGGCAGCCTTCGCAGGGGCAGCCTTGGCAGCCGCAGCCTTGGAGTCGGGCGCCGACGTGATCGGCGCAGCCTTGACCGGTGCAGCCTTCACCGGTGCCTTGGCGGCCGGTGCCGCCTTGGCGGCCGCAGGCTTGGCAGCCGGCGCCTTCTTGGCCGGCGCTACCTGGGCCGATGTGGCGGCGACCTTCTTCGATGGCGCTGCAATCTTCTTGACCATGAGGGCCTCCCGATGGATCGAACTTGCGGAGCGTAGACCCTCGATCGCTCTTCCCCAACGCACGGCGAAGTTTGGCCGCAACTTCACCTCACCCGGTGGCCTCAAGCCGACGCACCGAGAGGCCGATCGCCTCCCCATCGAGCTCGAGCCCGGATTCGCCGATGGACCCCACGTCTCCCCAGCTCAGCGAGGTAGCGAGGGTCTCGCTCTGCACGAAGGCGACGTGTGCTGCAAGTTGCTCGCGCAACCGGTCAGACACGGTGAGGTCGAGGGCGATCCGGTCTCCGACGTCGAGGGCTGCGTCACGACGCGCCTGCTGTACCAGTCGCACGAGATCGCGCGCCACGCCTTCGGCCTCCAGCTCAGGCGTCAGCGTGCAGTCCAGCACCACCACTCCCCGCCCATCGGGCAGCGCCGTGCTTGCTCCGTCGGAGGTGGCCACCAGCTTGAGCGAGTACTCGCCTTCCTGCAGGGCGAAGCCACCGGCCACCACGACGTCACCGTCACGCTGCCAGTCGCCGGCCTTGACCGCCTTGATCACCTGCTGGGTCTGTCCGCCGAGCCGTGGGCCAAGCGCGGCGGGCACCACCTGGAGCACGCTCGTAGCAACGGCGGCGACGTCGTCGGTGAGCACCACCTGCTTGACGTTCACCTCGTCGGCGATGAGATCCACGAACGGGGTCAGGTCGGATGATGCAGGGTCGGCGATGGTGAGAGTTGCCAGGGGTTGGCGGACCCGGCGGCCGTGACTCTTGCGCACGCTGAGCGTGGCCGAGCACACATCGCGCACGCGATCCATCACCGACACCAGTACCGGATCAGCTGGCAGCGACGAGGCGTCCGGCCAGTCGCGCAGGTGCACGCTGCGCGCCCCGGTGAGACCCTTGTAGATCGCGTCGCTGGTGAGCGGCCGCAACGGTGCGACCGTCTCGCAGACAACGGCCAGCACCGTGTGCAGCGTGTTCAGCGCCTCCTGGTCGCCTGCCCAGAAGCGATCACGGCTGCGGCGGATGTACCAGTTCGTCAGCGCGTCGAGGAACGTGCGCACCTCCGTACACGCCAGGTACAGGTCGTAGTCGTCCATGTCTGCGGTGACGCGCTCGACGAGCTCGCGGGTCTTGGCCAGGATGTAGCGGTCGAGCACGTTCGTGGATGATGTGTCGAACGCGCCGCTCGTGTTCTCTGCGTTCGCATACAGCGTGAGGAAGTACCAACTGTTCCAGAGCGGCAGGATGACCTGACGTACTGTCTCGCGCATGCCCGACTCGCTCACGGGGGCATCACCGCCGCGCAGGATGGCCGACGACAGCAAGGACCACCGCATTGCGTCTGCGCCGTAGGTGTCGAACACCTTCCACGGATCCGGGTAGTTGCGCAGGCTCTTCGACATCTTCTGGTTGTCGTCGCCGAGGAGGATGCCGTGGCTGACACAGTTGCGGAACGCGGGCCGATCGAACAGCGCGGTGGCCAGGACATGCAGCGTGTAGAACCAGCCACGGGTCTGGTTGATGTACTCGACGATGAAGTCGCCCGGGTAGTGACCCTCGAACCATTCGCGGTTCTCGAAGGGGTAGTGCACCTGCGCGAACGGCATCGAGCCGCTCTCGAACCAGCAGTCCAGCACCTCCGGGACGCGCCGCATCATCGATTGCCCGGTGGGGTCGTCCGGGTTGGGGCGCACGAGGTCGTCGACCTGAGGCCGGTGCAGGTCGGTGACGGCGGTACCGAAGTCGCGCTCGAGATCACTGATGCTGCCGTAGACGTCGATTCGTGGGTAGTCCGGATTGTCGCTCTTCCACACCGGGATCGGCGAGCCCCAGAACCGGTTGCGGCTGATGCTCCAGTCCCGGGCATTGGCCAGCCACTTGCCGAACGAGCCGTCCTTGACGTGGCCGGGTACCCAGTGGATCTGCTGGTTGAGCTCCAACATCCGATCCTTGATCGCGGTCACCTCCACGAACCACGACGAGATCGCCCGGTACACCAGCGGCTGCGCGCAGCGCCAGCAGTGCGGGTAGCTGTGATCGTAGGTCTCGTGACGAACCACGACCCGGGTGGCCGGTGTGTCGCCGCGCTCTTTGAGGTCGCGGATCACGAGCGGATTGGCATCGAACACGTGCACACCGGCCCACGGCGCAACCTCTGCGGTGAAGCGGCCGTGCTCGTCCATCGGACACACCGTGGGAATGCCGACAGCGTTGCACGCGTTCTGGTCGTCCTCACCGAAACCGGGGGCCATGTGCACGACGCCGGTGCCGTCGTCCGTGCTCACGAAGTCGGCGGCCAGCACGTGGAACGCGTTCGGGGTGTCGGCGAAGAAGTCGAACAGGGGCGTGTAGCGACGGCCGACAAGGTCGGCGCCGCTGAGCGTGCCCACCTGCGTGGTGCCAGCGAGCTCGCGCTCGTAGGCGGCCAGGCGCGATTCGGCGAGGATGACGCGCGTCCCGTCGGCGTCTTGCATCACGGCGTAGTCGATCTCCGGTCCGACCGCGAGGGCCAGGTTGGACGGCAGCGTCCACGGCGTGGTGGTCCACGCGAGGATGCGCTCGCCGCTGTCGAGCCGGAATGCAACGGTGAGCGCCGGATCCTGACGGTCCCTGTAGACGTCGTCCATTCTCGTCTCGGTGTTGCTGAGGGGGGTCTCGCAGCGCCAGCAGTATGCGAGCACGCGGAAGCCCTCGTAGATCAGGCCCTTGTCCCACAGCGTGCGGAACGCCCACATGACGCTCTCCATGTACGAGAGGTCGAGTGTCTTGTAGTCATTGGCGAAGTCCACCCAGCGGGCCTGGCGACCCACGTAACGCTCCCACTCGCTGGTGTAGCGCAGCACGCTGGTGCGGCACACGTCGTTGAACGTGTCGATGCCGAACGCCGTGATCTCCGGGTGACCGCTGATACCGAGTTCCTTTTCGGCTTCCACCTCGGCGGGCAGGCCGTGGCAGTCCCAGCCGAAGCGACGCTCGACGCGGCGACCCCGCATGGTCTGATACCGGGGCACTGCGTCCTTGACGTAGCCGGTGAGCAGGTGCCCGTAGTGAGGCAGGCCGTTGGCGAACGGGGGGCCGTCGTAGAAGACGTACTCGTTGTCGGTCAATCCGGACGCGCTGCCGGCGGGGCGGTTGGCGATGCTGGCCTCGAACGTGCGGTCCGCCTCCCAGAACGCCTGGATCCCCTGCTCGATGAGCGGCAGGTTCGGTTGGGGTTCAACGATCGGATACGACACGATGGCTCCTGTTCGACGGGCCCAGCGGGGCAAGTTGGACAGGGACGAGCCGGAGCCCGCGATACCACCCTGATTACCGGCGGCCACGGCCGCAGGTCACTCGTCTTCGCCAGCGCTGACGGGCTGGACCCGTTCGGTTCTACTGACTCGGCCGGAGCCGGGCGTTCTTCCGAAGGCTCGGAGGTGATGACCTCGTCGTCGCCGATGAGAAAAGACTAGCGGGTCAGCGGCGATCGTCGCGGCGCCCGCGGAACGCGTCGTTCGCCGGTCGGGACACCCTTGGAACCTCGGTGGTGACCTCGTCGAACAGGCCGCCCACACCGGCGGTCGGCGTGGCGTCGACGGTCGGTTGCTCAGCCGGCTGCGCGTCCGCGCCGGCTTCCCCTTCGGTTCCTGGCCCAGAGGATGCGTGGACCGTTGTCTGCTCCCCCGTGTTCGGCGACTCCTCAGGCGTCCAGTCCTGGCGGGACATCGGCTGGGTGGCGTCGACAGGCGGTCCGGCAGCGTCGTTAAAGGAGGCAGGGTCACTGGAGGTGTCGTCGTCGGTGACTGCCGACATCAGCGGGCGGTGCAGGTCGGCCAGACCTCCCGGGCCACGCTCGACCATGGCGGTGAGGGCGCCCGCAACTTCGCGCAGTCGGTCGCGGTGGGTGACCACGTGCTGTTCGAGGTGGTCCACGTCGCTGAGCAGGAACTCGCGCCGAGCGAGGAGGGCCTGGACCTCGCTCTCGATCTGGATCCGCGCGCCTTCGGCGCCACGCCGGGCCTCAGCCTTGGCCTCTTCGATCAGCCGGTTCTGCACCTCGCGCGCGCTCTCCAGTGCGTCGTGGGCCTCGGCAGCGGCTTCCTCACGGATGCGTTTGGCATCGGCCTCTGCGTCGGCGACGGTGGTGTCCGCGGTGCGTTGGGCAAGCAGCAGGGTGCGGCTGATGGTGTCCGCCTCGCTTGCGCTCGGCGCTGACGTCGGGGCGGAGGCGGCCGCAGGCGCCGGGTTGGCGGCGATCTCCTGGAGGCGGGCCACTGCGGCCCGGGCCCGGGCCTCCATCGCTGTTGCCTGTGCCTGCGTGCTCTCGATGGCGGTGGCGAGTTGGGCGAGGTAGGCGCGCACCTCATTCGGGTCGTAGCCCTTCTTGACGGTCTTAAAGGTGGTGCTCGCGACTGACTGTGGACTCAATTCCATGACAAGCGATGCTACGCCGCGCGCAGCACACGGTCAGCACACGGTCAGCCGTCGTAACCGTTGTTCTGTCGGTTGAGCGGCTTCAGCAGGTACACCCCGCTGGCCACCTTCTCCATGCTGCCGTTGAGCCCGTAGCAGATACCGCTGGCGAAGTCGATCAGCCGGCGCGAGACATCGCGCTCGGTGTTCTCCAGGTTCATGATGACCGGGAGACCTTCCTTGAACCGGTCGGCGATCTCCTGGGCTTGGTCGAACCGACGCGGCTTCACGGTGGCGGGTTCACCGGCGCCGATGGGCAGCGTGCGCACCGTGGGCGTGGCCGGCGGGCGGGGATTCGTGGGTCGGGGTTGCACGGAGGAGTCGTCGGAGGGCTGCTGCGGACGACGAGCGGCGGAGGACTCGGCGTTGGTCAGCGGGAAGCTGGGCCGAGCAGGTGTCGTGCGGACCATCTCGTCCTCCGGTTCTTGGTAGTTGGCGCGACTGGAACGGACGACGGGCTCTGGTTCGCGAGACGCACGAGACGCGCGCGTCGGGCGCTCCGGCTCGGGCGGCAGATCGTAATCGTCGTATGCATCATCGGGGCCAAGACCCAAGAAATCCATTGCCCGCTTCATGATTGACATCCAGTAAACCCTCCTGGTGAGTGAGGCTAACCGATCCGAGCATCTCGGATGGGACGCGGGCCGAAGAGTGCGCTGCCGATGCGAACATGGGTAGCACCGTGGGCGATGGCGGCCTCGTAATCGCCGCTCATTCCCATGGAACGCGCGTCCAGCTCCAGCCGTTCGGCCAGCGTGTCGAGCGCCGCAAATGCTGCAGCGGTCTCAGCGGGGTCAGCCGATGTCGGCCCAACCGTCATCAGACCCTCCACGTGCAACCCCACCGCTGCGCAGTGGTGGACGAGCGTTTCGGCATCGTCGGGCGGGCAGCCACCCTTGTCCGCTTCGGCGGTGAAGTTGACCTGCACGTAGACGCGCGCCCCGGGGGCGCGCTTGGCGATCTCGTCGGCGAGCGCGGTGCGATCGACGGTCTCCCACACGTCCACCAGCGGGGCCACGAGGCGCACCTTGTTGGTCTGCAGCTGGCCGATGAAGTGCACCTCCGGACGCGGGTGCAGGCCACCGGACGCTTCGATCTCGGCCATCTTGTGCTGCAGCTCCTGCGCATAGTTCTCGCCGATCGCGGTGCAGCCCGCGGCGACCGCGGCCACGATCGCGTCCACGCCGAAGCCCTTGGTGACCGCAATGAGCTGCACCCGGCGGCCACCCGCAAGAGCACCGATGCGGCGACCGACCGACTCGACCGCGTCGGCGACCGTCGCTGCGTCCCCGACGTCGGACACGCTTACTTCAGGAAGGACGGCACGTCGAAGTCGTCGTCGTCGAGCGGATCCGGCGCATCGCTGGCGAAGAGATCCTTAATGGTCGACGACGACTTGCCGGCCTCGGCCGGCTTCAGTGCTCCGCGGTTGGCGGTGGTGCCGGGAGGCGAATCCCAGCGGTCGAAACCGGCGGCGATGACGGTGACCTTGATCTCGTCACCCATCTCGTCGTCGATCACGGTTCCGAAGATGATGTTGGCGTCCTGATGTGCCACGCCGTGGATGATCTCCGCGGCAGCATTCATCTCGAACAGGCCCATGCTGGACGGACCGGTGATGTTGAGCAGGATGCCACGAGCCCCGTCGATGGCGGCCTCCAGCAGGGGGCTGCTGATTGCCGCCTTGGCGGCGGTGACCGCGCGGTTCTCTCCGCTGGCCTGGCCGATTCCCATCAGTGCAGATCCGGCGTTGGAGAGGATCATCCGCACGTCGGCGAAGTCGGTGTTGATCAGACCTGGAGTGGTGATCAGGTTGGTGATGCCGGACACGCCTTGGAGCAGCACCTCGTCAGCCATCTTGAACGCGTTGAGGACGCTGGTCTTTTCATTGGCGACCGTGAGCAGTCGGTCGTTGGGGATGACGATGAGGGTGTCGACCTTCTCCTTCAGCTTGGCCACACCGGCATCGGCCTGCACGGAGCGCCGA
Organism: Actinomycetota bacterium; assembly: GCA_043745825.1. Taxonomy (GTDB): domain Bacteria; phylum Actinomycetota; class Acidimicrobiia; order Acidimicrobiales; family Ilumatobacteraceae; genus WLMZ01. Next base: position 7,573 of record JAYTSB010000113.1, read on the forward strand.
CGGCCCTCGAAGGCGAACGGGCGGGTGACGACACCGATGGTGAGCGCACCCATCTTCTTGGCGATCTCGGCGATGACGGGCGCGGCACCCGTACCGGTGCCACCACCCTCGCCGGCGGTGATGAACACCATGTCGGCGCCCTTGATCATCTCTTCGATCTCTTCGGCGTGCGAATCACCGGCGGCCCGGCCGACCTCCGGGTCGCTGCCCGCACCGAGGCCACGGGTGAGCTCACGGCCGATGTCCAGCTTCACGTCGGCATCGCTCATCAGCAACGCCTGCGCGTCGGTGTTGACCGCGATGAACTCGACACCTTTCAACCCCGCGTCGATCATCCGGTTGACGGCATTGACGCCGCCACCGCCGACTCCGATGACCTTGATCATCGCGAGATAATTCTGTGGTGCACCTGCCATCAGGGAACCTCCGACCTCTGCTCGAACATGTGACGTGGCAGACTAGAGCCTGCCCCGATGCTTTCCTGACGCCCATCCTGACACGTCTGCGGGCCGGAATGCGGGAGGGTGGCCTTCCGAACGGTCATTGTGCGCTGCAGCCGATCTCCGCAGTGGCCACGTTGATCGACGTCGTGCACTGCTGAGCCTCGTCGAGCTTGAGGTACGCCTCCAGGCGGGTGAGCTTGTCGAGCAGTTCGGTCGGCGCGCCGAGCACCACCGTGGCTCCGTTTTCGAAGGCTAGCGAGAGCTCGCCGGTGTCGCTGACCATGACCGACGTCGTCCGCGAGCGCACCGCCGGACTCAACGCCTCCACCAGTTCCGCAGCGTGGGTGAAGGCCTCTCCTGCCGAGGTGCCGGGAGAGGCGTTGAGGCCGGGACCCACCACGAGCATGAACTCCACCGGCTGGTTCTGGATCAGATCGACGACGCGCCCTTCCACGTCGATGATGCGGAAGCGCCCGTCCGGCCCCTGGTAGGTGGCCAGCGGCACACGCTCGCGGATCTCGATCGCTGCGGCGTGCGGGAAGTCAGTGGTCACCCGCGCCTCGCCCACCCACGGACTGCGCTCGAGCTGCACCTCGATCGAGTGCGTATCGACGAGCAGAACCGGCCGATGGTCGACACGCTTCACGGCCGCGTCCAGGTCCGCTTGCGAGATCCGCTGGGCGCCGCTGATCTGCAGGTCGGTGACCTCGAACAACGATGACCCGAGCAGCGCGAACGCAGCCGTGATGAGCACGACGATCACACCGGCCAGCACGAACCACTTCAACCGGCGCCGTCCGACGGCGCGTTTGACTGCGATGCGCCGGGCGCGCAAGCGAGGGTCCATCGACGAGGAACCGGTGGCGATGGGGATGCCTCCGGAGGCACCCTCCAGATCGTCGTCGGCGATCAGGATGGTGGTGCGCTCCTGGCGGATCGACGCCTCGGTCGAGCGGTTGGTGGTGCCGCGCAGGCGGTCGCCGGCCTCTTCGTCGAGATACAGCGCGTCGGGAAGTTCGTCACCGTCCCCACCGATCTTGATCGTGGCGCGTGCCTGCTCCGATACCGGTCCCGGCGCCGGCAGCTGAGGTTCTGGTTCTGGCGCGGCGACCTCGCTGCC
>JAYTSB010000114.1:0-7622 GCA_043745825.1 Actinomycetota bacterium
GTGATCGCCCAGGAGTCGAACTTCGTGTCGATCAACGCCACCATCTCTGTCGACCTGATCGGGCAGTGTGCGTCGGAGACAGTGGCCGGTACCTACTTCTCGTCCAGCGGTGGGCAAGCAGACTTCGCCCGCGGGGCCATGTACTCCAGTGGTGGACAGGGCTTCGTGGTGCTGCACTCCACGACGAAAGCCGACACGATCACCAAGATCGTTCCGCAGCTCGCAGCCGGCGACGTGGTCACCACGTTGAAGAACACCGTCGACAAGGTGGTCACCGAATGGGGAATCGCCGAGCTGCGCGGACGATCGATCCGCCAGCGGGCGACAGCGCTGATCGCGATTGCCCACCCCGCGCACCGGGACCACCTCACCCAATCGGCGAGGGCACTCGGCTACATCGGGCGCGGCTGAGCGGAGAGGTACTCTTGCATGCGATCTGGCGTACGACTGTCGGCGCAACGAGAGGAGCCCCGTGGTCACCGCGAGCCGAATGGGGACGTCGGGCGATGCCGGGGACACAGGCGCCGGGGGCACGCTCACCGACGAGGTGTACCGTCGCTTGCGGACGGCGATCGTTCGTGGTGAGCATCGGCCGAACGCGCGCCTGATCGAGGCTGAACTCGCCGAGCAGCTGCAGGTCTCGCGCACGCCCGTGCGTGACGGACTGCTGCGTCTCGCCGGTGAGGGGCTGGTGATGAGCCGCCGGCGAGGCTGGGTGGTGCGCGAGCACACCCCCGAGGAGATCACCGAGATCTATGGCGTGCGCGCCGCGTTGGAGGGATATGCGGCGCGGCTTGCGGCGACCGCATCCAGCGAGGACGGCATCAAGCGCATCGCCGAGATCCATCGGCGCGACGCCGGCGGCACGGCGAGCACAGACCGTGACCATTTGGTTCAGCACAACGACACGTTCCACGACGCGATCATTGCGGCCGCGAACAATCGGCGCTTGGCCGATCTCATTCGGCTGAACGGCGAGTACTTCTTCAACCACCGCATCGCCGCGCTGTACTCCGACGCCGAAGCGGCCTCGTCGCTGGCCGGCCACGACGCAATCGCCCACGCCATCGCGGCCCGAAACGGTGAGGCTGCAGAGGCGGCAGCGCTGGCCCACGTGAGCGAAGCGCTCGGCGTGATCCTGGCCAAGCTCCGCTGACCGCTGACCGCTGACCGCTGACCGCTGAACCGCTGTGAACCCGGGCCAGGCTCGGCGGGCCCCCGAGTCACTGGGCCGTGTAGCCGCCGTCGACGTACAGGATTGCGCCGGTGACGTAGCTGGATGCGTCCGATGCCAAGAACACGACCGGGCCGACGAGCTCGTCAGGCAGGCCGCGCCGACCCATGGGGGTGAACGCCAGGACCTGGGAACGCTTCTCCGGGCGACGGTGCTCGTCCGTGGCACCACTCATCACGTTCTCGAAGTAGCCGGGAGCAAACGCGTTGACGCGGATGCCCTTGGGTGCCCACTCCACGGCTTGCACGCGAGTGAGCTGGTCGACGCCCCCCTTGGCGGCTGCGTACGCGCTCAGTCCGGCAATGCCGACGCCACCGGCGATCGAGGAGTTGTTGACGATCGAGCCGCCGCTGCCCTGGGCGAGCATCTGCCGGGCGGCCAGTTGCGAGCAGTTGAAATAACCCTTGAGGTTGACGTTCAAGACCTGGTCCCAAGCATCCTCGGTGACGTCCTCGGCCGGTTCGATGATGTCGATGCCGGCGTTGTTGACCATTACATCCAGCCGCCCGAACCGCTGCACCGTTGCTTCGATGAGTCGTTCGCAGCTGCTGCGATCGGCCGTGTCGACCTGTACGGCCAGGCTCGGTGAGCCGGCCGCAACGATCTCGGCAGCGGTCGCCTCGGCCTCAGCCAGCGTGCGCGAGCACACCACGACGGCTGCGCCGGCGCGGCCGACGCCCAGCGCGATCGCCTTGCCCAGACCGCGTCCGGAGCCGGTGACGACCACCACCTTGCCAGCAAGGTCGAACGGGTTGGTCGTGATTTTGTTCATGGCTGCCTCCAATGTGAGACGCCAACATGCCAGTCTGCATGCAAGATGTCAAACGACCGGGCTGCGCCGGAAGATGCAAGGGCGGTCAGAAGGTGGGGCGTCGGAGCTCGGCCCACAGCGTCTTGCCGTCCGGGCAGGTCTCGGCTCCCCAACGATCAGCGATGCCACTCACGATTGCCAGACCGCGGCCGCCGTTGACCGACGGCTCGGGGCGTGCCCCTGGCAACCTCGGGTCGTCGTCGTGCACCTCGAGGCGCACCGGATCGGCAGCCCACGCTGCGAAGCGTCCGCCCCCTTCGGTATGGAGCACAACGTTGGTCACGAGTTCACTGGCCACGAGCTGGACGACGTCTGCGAACTCGTCACCGGACGCGAACAGTGGCTGCAGCGCGCGTCGCGCGTCGCGTGGGGCACTTGCATCATGCCCGAATGCGAACGTGATGTCCGGTTGCGCTCGGTCATGGTGGGGACACACGCCCCTCTCTATACCCCGGTTGGCAGGCGGGTGAGACGTCGAGTCCCAGATTGGCGCGAGGCGATCAAAGCGTTCATCTCATTCACCACGAGCCTGGCCACGATCGGTGCCGCGCTCGGCGTGGCCATCGCTGCCGGTGCCGGCAACGCATCCGCTGGTGTCGCCGTGCGGGGCACGTACACACCGATCGACCCGGTTCGCATCGTGGACACACGCGACGGCACGGGTGTTGCCGGTCAGCACGCCGGGCCGCTCGGTGCCGGGCAGGTCACCCAGTTCGTGGTCACCGGGGTGGGCGGCGTGCCCGCCACCGGCGTCGGCGCGGTGGTGCTGAACATCATCGCCACTGAGGCCGCCGAGCCCGGCTCCATCACCGTGTACCCGTGCGGCGAGGGCTTCTTCGCCCTCGCGTCCTGACGGTCGCGACCACAACGGCTCAGGGCGTGACGCGCGGGCCAGCCACTGATTCCGCCACTCATTCCGCTAGCGACGTGCTCTCGGTCTCGACCAGGAGCTTGGTTCCGCTTGCCACGATGCAATCGCGGCCGGAGCGCTTGGCGTGCATCAAGCGCTCGTCGGCGAGGGTGAGCAACGTCTGGTAATCGCCCGACTCCGTGGTGTCGGCGATTCCCGCCGAGACCGTGAAAGCAGGGGTGCGGCCGTCGCTGACCACCGATGTCAGCTCGAGGCGCACTCGGTCGAGCACGTCGTAGGCGTGCAGGGAATCTGCGAACGGCAGCACGACGACGAACTCCTCGCCACCATGGCGGGACACGAGGTCGGCGGCGCGCACTGTGTTGCGCAGGGTCCGCGCGAACAGGCGCAGGGCTCGATCCCCGGTGTCGTGGCCGTATGTGTCGTTGAGCACCTTGAAGTGATCGAGGTCGCAGATCCCGACCGCGAACGGCACCTTGTCTCGAACGAGGGTCCGCACCGAGTTCTCCATGCTGCGCCGGTTGTAGAGCCCGGTGAGCGGATCGGTGCTGGCCTGGAGCTGGGTTTGCGCTGTGGCGCGGAGCATGCCTACACACTGGCCGGCCTGGTGGGCAACCGATTCGATCCGGCTGCGCTCCTCGTCGTCGATCGGACGGCCATCGCGCACCACATGCACCACGCCGGTGGCGCGACCCACCACGCTCACGGGCACGCACAGCGCAGCAAGCGTGGGGATGCCTCGTTCGCTGAGGTGTGGACAGCAGTCGAGCTGGTCGCTGGAGCGGAAGTTGCGGGTCTGGCCGTTGCGCACCGCCGGGCAGCCGCGAGGCGTTGCGACGTCACACACGCTCGTGCTGGAGCAGCCTTCGGTGGTAATCACGGACTGCAGATGCGCATCGCTGTTGTCGGCGAGAAGGATGGAACCCTCCAGGTCTGTCCCGGACATCGCCAGCGCCCTGGCGGCCACCTTGAGCGCAGTGGGCTCGGCGTCGGCCATGTCGAGAGCGCGGCCGAGGCGGGCGTCGAACTCCTGATGCTCGTTCTGGCGCTTGAGCTCGCCGGTGACCCGCTCTGACTCGCGTCGTTGGGCGATCAGCAGCACCCGCAGCGGCACGGCGACGACCACCATCACCAGCAGGGCGGTGACCGCGATGAACGCGATCCAGGCGGCTTTGCCAGTCGTCCGCGTCTCGGCGATCGCCCGCCCCACGCAGGCGATCGCAACGACGACAGCGAGATCCACCATCACCGCCGGCCAGTTTCCGCTCATTGGGTTGAAGCCCGTGATCCGAGCTCGCATCCGGGCAGGCGAAGGAATTCTCATGGATCTGTCATCGGCAGGTGTCTGGATTCCGTCAGGAATCTTGACAGAACCTTGACTGCGACGCCCTGCAGTGCTCTGCTGTGTGTTCGACAGATCACGCAGCGTGCGTTTTAACGTTCTGTGCAACAGGATTGCCGTCAAGAATCTGATCCATCGCTCACGCTGGGCCACCATCGTGCCGATGAATCGAGTGCCAGCACAGTTCAAAGGGTGACCGTGTCCCGTTCTCCATCGACTTCCCCGACAATCGACATCGACTCCCCGGTCTTTGCGTTGCGCTTCGCCAACCTGCTCCGGGCAACGCGGGTGGAGCGCGGTACGTCATTCCGTTCGCTCGTCAAAGCCGGTGGCCACCAGTGGACCAAGGATCAGTTCCGTCAGATCGAGGACGGTCTGCTCACCCTTGACGACACCATGGTGGCGGGGGTCAGCCTGGCCTACGGGGCGGACCTCGGCAGCATTCTGCCCAGTCGCCTGGCCGTGGACATCGTCGAGGACGGCGTGATCAGTGCCGGCGGAGTGAAGGCAGTCTTCATCCCGCACAACGAGACGTCACTGCTCACCGCATATCTGCGGCTGATCCGCACCATGCGCCGCCAGCGCAAGGCGCCGATGATTGCGCTACGGCGTGACGACATCGAGGTGCTGGCCGCCCATCTGGAACTACCCGGCGCGGCCGTCGTCGACCGACTCACCGCACTCATGGGCGCAACCCTGCACCAGCGCACGGCGATCGCCTCCATGTTCGCAATGGGCGCGGTGGTGATCGGTCTGGCCGGTGCCACGGTGGCCGGTGCGCCGGAGCGCACCAGCAGCATCGTGGCCGGCAAGGATCCGAACCCGTCGGCCGTCGTCGAGGTGGTCCAGAGCACCGACCGGGTCGTGGACGCCGTGGACACGACGGAGACGTCCTTGTCGTCGCAGGTCGTTGTGTCCACCACGAGTCCCACGGTCGACGCCGGTACGGTGGATACCCCCAGCATTGCGACCGCGTCGTCGAACTCGGCGCCCAGCGTCGCGGCGTCGCCGGTGCCGTCCGCTCGGCCGGTCGCCGTCGCAGTGGGGGACCCGGCGGTGCCGCAGCCCGGAACCGTCACACCTCCGACCGTCGAGGTCAACGCTGGCGATCCGCCGCTCGTGCCTGACGCGCAGCCCACCGCGACGAGCGAGCCCATCGTCGCCACCGATGATCCGCCCGTGCCTACCACCATCGTCGTGGACCCGGGCAGCGCGGAACCGCCCATCGTGCCCACCGAACCCCTGCCGGACCCGACCACGACGACCGCGCCAGTGGTGGTTGACGTCGGCCCGCCTCCGGTGCCGACCACCACCGGTTGATCCCTCGGCGCTGTCATCGCATGTTCCGCCGCTGGCGGACACGGGGCACCTGCGTCGGCTGGATTGCGTTAGTTGGCCGGATCAGGCTGGTCGGCGTAGTCGATGATGCCGGCTCTGACGGCCATCGAGACGGCTTCGAGCTTGGAGTGCGCGCCCAGCTTGGAGAGCACTGATTGCACGTAGTTCCGCACGGTGCTGAGGCTGAGGTTCATCTCGTTGGCGATGACCTTGTTGGGAATGCCCTTGGCGAGATAACGCAACGTGTCCAGTTCGCGCTTGGTGAGGTCGTCGCCGACGGTCCGATAGGTGCGACTCAGCTTGGGCAGCAGACGGCTCAGCAGAGCGGGGGAGATCAGCGCCTCGCCGGCGGCGGCGCCCCGCACGGCACCGGCTACCTCGCTGGCGGCCCGGTCCTTGGTCATGAAGCCGGAGCACCCTGCATCGATGGCCGCGAGCAACACTCGGTCGTCGTTCGAACCGGTGATCATCACCACCATGATCTCCGGCCGCTGATGCTTGATGGCACGAGCGATCTCCACGCCGTCGGCGCCGGGCATCTGGTAATCGACGAGCACGACGTGCGGCTCCAGGGCGATAGCCTGTCTGGCGGCCGCACCACCCTCGCCGATCACGCCGACGACCTCGATGTCAGGCTCGTCATCGAGCAGGCGCGAGAGGCTGTCTGCGAACATCCGGTGGTCGTCGATGATGAGGCAACGAATCGGCGCAACGGTTTCAGACATCGAGAGAGACATCCCCGTGTTCGATGACCGCGTGTGGTTCCTTACTAATTGATCCAGAGTAGTAGCCCAGGTCTTCGCCGTGCATCTCCTGATTGCGATCAGCCCGTGAAGTAGGCGTTCACATCGGCCACGATGTGCGTGGCGGACTGGGTGAACACGCACACCACTCCGCCGGCGCCCAGCTTGGACAGCACCGCGTTCGCCACGGTGGAGCCCGTGTCGTAGTTGAGGTTGGAGGCGTTCGGCGGCGAGGCGTCGCATGGGTAGACGGTGGCGTAGCCCGGCGCCTGGGCCTCGGTGACGGTGACGTTGAGCACCACCGATGTTGCGTTCGCCGGCACGCCGGCACGCCCGGTCACCTGAATCTGGGTGATGCTGCCGGGCGAGCGAAGACCGACGCCGTTGAGCTGTCCGTCGATCGTGGACAACCCGGGTCGCGTCTCCAGCAGGCGTGCCGGTACCAGGGACACGAGCCGGGTGGTGGCGGGAAAGTATCCGTTGACATCGATAACGAGCTGGATCGCGGATTGCGCGAAGACGCAAATCTTTCCCGTCGCACCGATCTTGGACACCACGGCGTTCGGCGTGGTGGAGCCCACGACGGCGTTGAGGCTCGAGGCCGTCGGCGGATTGGTGCCGCACGGATACACGGTGGCGTAGCCCGGTGCCTGGGCATCGGTGACCGTGACGTTGAGCACGGCGGCGGAGGCATCGCCGGGGATGCCGGTGCGCCCGGTGACCTGCACCTCGGTCACGCTGCCGGCCGGGCGAGCCCCGATGCCGGCGGCCTGGCCGTCAAAGGTGGGCTGACCCGGACGCGAATCCAACAGGCGCGCCGGGTTGAGCGGCACGAGCGACGATCCCGGACCGAAGAAGCCGTTGACATCCACCACCAGCTGGATCGGGGACTGGGTGAAGAAGCAGACCTGGCCATTGGCGCCGACCTTGGAGATCACGGCGTTCGGCACGGTGGAACCGACCCGGTAGTTGAGGTTGCTGGCGTTCGGTGGATCGCCACCGCACGGGTACACGGTGAGGAACCCTGCTGCCTGGGCCTCGGTGACCGTCACGTTCAGCGCCACCGCTGCCGCATCGCCGGCCACGCCGCCGCGACCCGTCACGGTGAGCGCCGTCACGGTACCGCCGCTCCGGAGCCCGATCCCGGTGAACTGTCCGTCCACAGTGCTGCGCCCCGGACGCGTCTCCAGCAGCCGGGCCGGGACCAGGGAGGAAAATTCCGGTGGAGGCGGCGGTGGGGTCCCGCCCGTGGTGATCTGGTTCGAGGCGACCGACGCAGCTCC
>JAYTSB010000115.1:0-6568 GCA_043745825.1 Actinomycetota bacterium
GAAGCCGCAGAAGCCGTCGGCGGCGTGCTGCCCGATGTGCTGTCCGAGCGTGTGTGCGAGCTTGCGTCCGGGGTTGTGTCCGGCGTGGCGGGGGCCTCCACAGCAGCGGTGCCCGCCGAGGGAGCCGAGTCGCCCAGCGTGTGGTCACTCGCGCACGCGCCGGCCACGAGTGACATGGCCAACGTCAGGCACAGTGCGGGTGCGCGACCTCGCCCGCGCCGGATCGGGGGATGGGTTCCCGCCATCACTGTTGCGCTGTCATGCCCAGGGTGCATCGGTCAGCCCGTTCGCGGAGCGGCCGTCCGCGCCAGTGAGATCAGAACGTCCTGGGAGAGCGACTCCCCGTGCCTGGAGCCGGTGATGCTGACGCAACCCCCTCCTCCGATCAGGAACTCCACCGTGCCGTAGGTCTCGACGAAGCCACCCTCACCGACGTCGATCGGCACGGCCTGCCCAGCACTGCCGCTGTCCACGGCCCGCTGCAGGGCTGTGCACACCAGTGGGTCTTCCAGGCTGATCGCGACCACGCCAGCGCCGACGTCGCCGCCGACCGAGTACGTGCAGCGACCCGGCAGGTCCTGGCCGAAACCACCCTGCTCGACGTCCGGGCCGACCGCTGCTTCGATCTCTGCAACGGTCAACAGCGAGCACGGATCGATGTTCGACTGCGCCGATGGCGAGCCCGAAGTCGCGCCGTCTCCAGAGGTCGCCGGATCGCCCGCCGGATCACTTGCTGCGGAGGACACGGGGCTGCGCTGCGCACTGGTGGCCGCAGAGGCAGCGCTGGAGGAGCCGCTCTCGCTACCACACGCTGCGAGCGCGACTGCCAGTGCACCGATCGCGATCCCGGCAAAGGACCCGTGCCACGGCGCCCGTCTCGGCCAACAGTGCGGGCCACGCTCGATTCGAACCTTCATTGTCCGTCCCCTTTCGTTGGTGACAGGTCAGCGCCCATCTCCTGGATCACAACCACTCGGTCGAACGTCGTGCCGGCCAGCGCATACGCAGCCCGCACCGCCTGCATCGTTCCGGCGAACCGGCACGACAGCGACTCGTCTGTCGGGACGAACGTCGCACCCAGGTAGTGGACAGCAATGCCGTCGTTCGCCATCCGATGGCACGTCTTCTGCAACTCACTGACGGTATGGCGCACTGCGTCGGACGAAGCCCCCGGCCAGAACCGCTCGACCATCAGTTGCATCACGGGTTCGTCCGGCGGTTGTGGCATGTGGTGAACGTACGGCGAACCGGCTGGTGGTGAATCGGGTGATCCCCTACTTCTGCACGGATGGTCGATATATGGTCGGGTCGTGCATTCGCTCATCGGCCGAGACCGAGAGCGCGATGTCGCGTCGATGTTCATCGCCGCAGCAGCCACTGGCCCGGCGTTGCTGACCATCGACGGTGAGCCCGGGATCGGCAAGACGTCCTTGCTCCGCCACGCCCTCGGCCTCGCCAGCGCCGCCGGCTCGACGGTGCTCGTGTGCAACCCGACGCAGGCCGAGTCCACCATGAGCTTCGCCGCGCTCACCGAACTGCTGCGCGACGTGCCCGACGTTGCATTCGCGACGCTTGCCGTGCCGCAGCGTCACGCACTCGCGGTGGCCACGCTGCGAGAGGCCCCGGCTGGTGCCGTGCTCGACGAGCGCGCCGTCGGCACGGGACTGGCGTCGCTGTTGGTACACCTGGCCGTGTCAGCTTCCGTGGTGGTGGCGATCGACGATCTCCAATGGATCGATGGTCCGAGTGCTGGGGTGCTGGACTTCGCCACCCGGCGCATCCGCACCGAATCGATCGGGCTGTTGACCTGCGCGCGAACCGGCGAGCGACCGGTTCGGTTCCCTGCCACGACGCTCGCCGAGGGCTGGCAGGAATCGCTCACGCTCGCCGGGATGAGCGCCGCCGCGTTGTTCCACGTTGTGCGCGATCAGCTGTCGATCACATTGCCGCGGCCCACCCTGATCAAGGTCACCGAGACCTCTGGCGGCAACCCGTTTGCCGCGATCGAACTGGCCCGAGTTGCCGACTCGCGGGCGTCCCTGCCGGTCAGCGCCCGGTTGTCGGAGTTCTTGCATGGGTTGACCACAGATCGTCTGGGCCGGCTGTCTCCAGGTACACGCCGCGCGCTGCTGGCAGTGGCCTGCTCGCCCCATCCCACGCTCGCGACCGTGCGACTGCTCGGACTCGCGGACCACCTCGACGAAGCGGAATCAAGTGGGGCGATCGCGCTCGACGGGGATCGCATCGGGTTCAGCCATCCGCTCCTGGCGGCCGCCGTGATGCAGATGTCGGCACAGCCGGAGCAGCGGGACATGCACGCGCAACTCGCGGCGATCACCACTGACCCCGAGACTCGTGCTCGCCATGTCGCGCTCGCCCGTCTCGAGCCCGCCGAGGCAACGGCGAGGGCGCTCGATGAGGCGGCACGTGCGGCCGAAGCGCGCGGTTCATCGCTCGCTGCCGCAGAGCTGGCCCGGCTGGCACTGGACCGCACCGTCGATCCCGACGGCCCCGCTGCGTGGGCGCGACGAATTCATTTGGGCGAGCTCCTCCACGCGGCGGGATCCTCGATCGAGGCAGCCCAAATCCTGGAGCGTCCCGGGTGCCCGCACGGCGAACTGCGCGCCCGGGCCGGCCTCGTACTCACCGAGGTGGCCTACCAAACATCGACCATCAAGCGGACGGTCGGCTACGCCCTCGACGCGCTCGCCGAGGCGCAGGGGGACCCGCGACTCACGGCACGATGCCTGCTGTCGCTGGCGGCGGTGACGACGGACGGGCACGAGAGCGCTCGATACGCACGTCGAGCTCGCGACACCTTGACCGAGTCCGGTGTCGACGACCCGCTCCTCGTTGCCTGGGCCGAGTGCGAGGACGTCTCCGCCAGCTTCCACCTCGGTGATGGCCTCGACCGAGCGCGGCTAGACCACGCCCTCGAACTCGAACGGACAGGACGACGATGGCGGAGCAGTGACCAGGTCGCCGCTGTCCGGCCGGTGCTGCTGAAATGGGCGGACCATCCCACGGACGCGCTCGGCGCACTGGTCGAGCTCCGCAATCGGGCCGAGGAGGAGGGCAACGACGGGCTGGTTCCCTACGTGCTCGGGCACATTCCCGGGATCCTTCTCCGTCTCGGACGCCTTGCCGACGCCGCGGACGCGGCCGACGAGCATCTGGGGCACGCTCAGCGGACCGGACAGGAGAGCCAACGAATGCAGGCGCTGTACAACATCGCGTTCGTCGCGTCACATGTGGGTCGGCTCGACACGGCTGCGGAGACCGCCGGGGTGATCCTGGATTGGGCGGCTGGGGAGGGTGACCCGTGGCTGCAGATGTCGGCGAGCTCGATCCTTGGGTTCGTCGCGTTCAGTCGTGGCGACAACGCCGACGCGTGCGCCTGGTTCCAACGCTGGTCCGCGTGGGCCGACGAACTGGGCATCGTCGACCCGGGTGTGAGCAGATACCACGGCGACCGGATCGAGGCACTGATCGCCTCTGGATCGTTGGGCGAAGCAGCGGAGCGAGCGGCTGACCTGGCCCAGCGCGCCGAACGGGCCCGCCGTGTCTCGGCGTCCTCGATCGCGATGCGCTGCGAGGCCCTGCTCGCTGCTGCCGCCGGTGACCTGGATACAGCGCTCGCCCGAATCGATGCCGCCCTCGAGCTGGACGCAGCCTGCCCCGTGCCGTTCGAAAGCCACCGGACGATGATGGTCAAAGGTCTGATCCACCGCCGCGTGAAGGAGAAGGCGGCCGCGCGGCGCGCCCTGGTCGCGGCGGCCGAGGGGTTTGCCTCGATGGGAGCGCAGGGATGGCAAGCACGATGTGACGACGAGTTGCAGCGAGTCGGGAGCCGCGTCGCGAGTTCGACCCAGCTGACTGCGACCGAGCACCGGATCGCCCACCTGGCGGCGGCAGGTCTGACGAATCGCCAGGTCGCAGAGCAGGCGTTCATGAGCCCGAAGACCGTCGAGGCCAATCTCGCTCGCGTCTACCGCAAGCTTGGGATCGCCTCACGTGCAGAGCTCGGCGCGCACATGGCCAACGAGGACCGGCGGGCGGACGCCTGATCGTGCGTGCGAAGGTGCTGAGCCGCCAAGCCGATCAGTCGAGGCGCGTGGTGGCAACGAAGCGTTGCGCAAGGTTTTGGTCACCGACTACATCGATCGTGTCCAGGCCGGTGCGCCGCCAGAGAGCAAGCAGTAGGTCGCTGGCCGAGCCGCGCAGAGCGCAGTCGCCTTTGGCGTGTTCGCGCGTCACATCGAAGCCGGCGGACACGGGACGGATCGTCCACTCCCCCGGCACGTCACCGCAGTGGATGTGCACCGACCCGCCCACCGGCTCGGCGATTACCACCCGACTGGCGAACACGTGCTCGAGAAACTCGTCGATGCCGTCGCTGGCAAGCATCGCCTCGATCGCCTGCTGCGTCCCGACCGCGGACTCGGCGTCCCAACGGTGCATTGCCGTCTCGTGGGCGATCCGCCGCTGCACGAAGCCAACGGTGTGGTCGCCCGCCCACGTCCACACGGTGGCGTCTGCGGGCGTGGTCGAAAGCACTGCCGTCAGCGTGGCGAGGTTGGTGTCGAACAATGCCAGCAGCTCGTCGTCCGCGCAGCGATCCAGCTCCACGTACGCACTGGGATCTGCAGCTCGCGTGGCCACGATGAAACCCCAGAACTGACACACCTCGGCGACATGCCACACGAGATCGGCAACCGACCACTCCGGGCACGACGGCACCGGCGCAGAGAGGCCGGCGCTGACCGCGCCGGCGCGAAGTGCGGCGGACTCACGACCGAGCACGGCGAGGAAGTCATTGGTGTCCACCCGGTCATCCAACCACAGCGAAGCCGACAAGGGCGCAGCCGGGAATCGTGGGAATCAGAGGTCGTCGATCGCCGAGGCGAGCTCGCGCCATTCCATCATCGGGAGGGCGCCTTGTTCGGCGGGCAGCACCTGCACGCACACATGATCCGCTCCGGCCACGAGGTGGGCGCGAACGCGATCGACGATGGTGTCCAGCGACCCCCATGCGACGATCGCGTCGACGAGCTTGTCACTGCCACCGTGCAGCAGATCGTCGTCACCCCAGCCGAGCCGGCGCAGGTTGTTGGTGTAGTTCGGCAGGGCGAGGTACGTCCTCATCGCCCGACGCGCGATCTCGCGGGCCGTGGTGGGGTCCGTCTCAAAAACGGCCATCTGCTCGGGAGCGAGCAGCGCCTCGGGCCCCATCGTGTGGCGGGCGTACGCCGTGTGCTCCACGGGTACGAAGTACGGATGAGCACCGAGCCCACGGTCTGCGGCAAGCCGCAACATCTTCGGGCCCAGCGCGGCCAGCACGCGTGTCGGCGCCACCGTCGGCGGGGCGGCGACGTATATACCGCTGTCCATCGCGTCGAGATAGCCCACCATCGTCGAGTAGGGCTTGTCATAGGCCTGTTTGTGCACGCCCTCCACCATCGGCTGATGGCTGACGCCGAGCCCGAGCAGGAAGCGCCCCGGGAAGGCCTCGCTCAGCGCCTTCCAGCCGGCCTGCATGGTCATCGCCGTGCGCGCGTGGATGCTGGCGATGCCGGTGGCGATGTTGAGCCCGCTCGTGCCCGACAGCAACATCGCCGCGTTGGCGAAGGGTTCACGACCCACTGCCTCGGGAACCCAGACCGTGCGGAAACCCAGCTCCTCCAGGTCCCTCGCGGCCTGACGGGCGACCGCCATGGGTTGCAGGTCGAGTTGAAAGGTCCACAGTCCGAGACGTCCAAGATCCATGCCGGCAAGCTAGGACAATCGGCGCAATCTGGGTTCATCGCGGCGGGTTGCCTCGACCCCGACTGTCGATGAGGTGATCGATCTCATCGAGCGGCGCAAGAAGGGCAGCGTTGCCCGAGCGAGCACGATCGCAGCACTTCGGGACGAGCGTGCTCGTCGTTGATGCCTCGGTCGTCGCGCCGTTGATCGCCGATGACGGACCTGACGGAAAACTGTCCGAGCAGCTGTGAGAGGCCAAACTCTCGCCGCGCCGGATCTGCTTCGGGTCGAGGTGCTCTCCGTCATCCGCCGCCACCTTGCGTCCGGAAACCTGAACGCGCGCCAGGCGGACAACGCCGTTGACGACCTCCTGGCCCCACCGATCACGTTGCACCCCACGACGCCCCTGCTCCGGAGGAGCTGGGAACTCCGATCGAACGTCACCGCCTACGACGCCTGTTACGTCGCTCTGGCAGAGACGCTCGACATCGCTCTCCTGACTGCTGATGGGAGGCTGGCAAACGTGCCCGGAACCCGCTGCTCGTTCCAGCTGATCTGACCGCCGGCCCAGCAGCGGGAAGGCGCCGGCTGATGCTCCGGCGACGAAGGCGTCGACGACGTCGGCGGCGTGGCGGTCGAAGTTCTCTCGTCGCCGGTCGTCGATCGTGGTCGTGCGAGGATCGGGTGACGGGCGGCCAGTTGGTCGTCTCGAAACGGTACGCCAGCATCGAGTGCGGACACGATGAACGCGTCGCCTTGACAGGTTCCGGTTCTCACTGGCAGTTCGGGGCTTGACTTGGCCTCGAGCTATCAGGGTTCGAGC
>JAYTSB010000116.1:0-6728 GCA_043745825.1 Actinomycetota bacterium
GAGCAGGCCCAGGTCCACGTGCTGGAGATGATCAGCGAGCAGCTGATCGGCAAGAACGCAGTGCATGCGGGCGATGAGTTCGTGAGCTCGCCACGCAAGTTCGGCCTGTTGTACATCGAGAGCAGTGCCAACTCCAAAAAGCTCGCCGACACCTTCGCGGCCGGCATGTCCGCCAACGGTGCGCCACTGGCCGAGACCGTTGCATACGAGCTGAATCCGGCAACGATCCAGCAGAGCGCATCGCAGGCGATCGCCAAGTTCAAAGCCGCCGGTGTGACGAGCATCATCTTCAACGGAGATCCGGTGGCGCCGCGCGACTTCACCAAGGAGGCCACGGCGCAGGGCTACTTCCCGGAGTGGATCATCGGCGTGTCGGCACTCGTTGACCTCAACGCGTTCGCCCGCACCTACGACCAGGACCAGTGGAAGCACGCCTTCGGGTACACCAGCCTGGCCGGTCGGGTGACGCCGGAGATCAGCGGGTATTACGCCCTCTACAGGTGGTTCACCGGTCAGGAGCCACCCGCCAAGGACACAATCGGCATCTTTGCCCCGTACCCGGCGGTGTTCTTCGCCGCGCTGCAGGGCGTGGGTCCGGATCTCACCCACGACACGTGGAAGCAGGCGCTGTTCAACGGTGCCCAGACCCGTTCGGCGATCAGCCAGCCCTCGCTCAGCTGGGGAGACCACAGCATCTGGCCGGACCCGGACTACGTCGGCATCGACGACGCCACGGAGGTGTGGTGGAACCCGGATATCAGCGGACCCGACGAGATCCGCAAGGTCGGCCAGGGCATGTACGAGTTCATCGACGGCGGGGCGCGCTACCTGCCGGGGACATGGCCGACGCAGGACAAGGCGTTCGACCCGAACGGTGCAGTAGCGCTCTACGACGTGCCGCCATCGGGTGAAGCACCACCCACGTACCCCAGTCCGGCGGGCTGAGCCGAGCACGTTGTGTTGTCGGTCAGTCGGGGAGCCGCCAGTCCACGGGCTGGCGGCCCCTCGCGACCAGGGCCTCGTTGGCCCGACTGAACGGCCGGCTGCCGAAGAACCCGTTGTGCGCCGACAACGGTGACGGGTGCGCAGACTCCAGCACCACGTGGCGGTCGGCGTCGATCAACGCCTTCTTCTTGCGGGCGAAGCCACCCCAGAGGATGAACACGACCGGGTCGGACTTGTCGTTCACAACCCGGATGACTTGATCGGTGAACGTCTCCCACCCCTTGCCTTGGTGGCTGCCCGCCTGACCGGCGCGCACGGTGAGCGTTGCGTTCAACAGCAGCACGCCCTGAGTGGCCCAGTGCTCCAGGTTGCCGTGCTGAGGTGGGGTGATGCCGAGGTCGCCGGCGAGCTCTTTGTGGATGTTCGCCAGCGACGGTGGCACCGGCACGCCACGCCGGACCGAGAAGCACAGGCCGTGCGCCTGGTTCGGCCCGTGGTACGGGTCCTGGCCGAGGATCATCACGCGCGTCTCGGCGCACGACGTCAGGTGAATCGCCGTGAACACCTCCGGATGTGGCGGGTAGACGGCGTGATGGGTTCGCTCCTCACGGACGAAGTCCTGCAGCGCCCCCCAGTACGGCTTGTTGAACTCGTCGCGCAGCAGCGGATTCCAATCGGTGGGCATGCCTCAAGTGTGCCCGGCACCATCCGGTGTGCTGCTGGCCGGTGTGCTGCTGCCCGGTGTGCTGCTGGCCGGAGTGCTGCTGGCCGTGTCGACACTGGTGGACGGTGCCACGCCGGACGTGCCGGACGACTGTTCCTCGACCGTGCTGGCGATGTGCCCGGCGGAGATGAACACGTCGATCTGCGACGTCGCCTGGTCACTGCGGAAGCGGACGCGGATGCGGTCCGGGTCGTTGCGGTCCAGTCGGAAGTCGTAGCCGTCCTCTGCGTGCTGGTCGACGAGCGTGAGCTGCCCGTTGACGAGGTGCACCGTGATGCTGCCGTGGGCGGCGTCGATCGTACGGGTCTCGTCGACCGAGGAGATCGGCGCCGTGCTGGGTTGGGTGACGGCGGGGTCGGTTTCCGGCACCGACGGGTCAGGCGCGGCCGTGGATTCCGGCGGCGATGTCGGCGTCGTGTTGCCCTTGCTGCCGCCGCCGGAGGTGCCGCTCGAAGGGGCGGTGGGCTGCACCACCGACGGCAGCGAGGGAGCCGAGGCCGACGTGTTCACGGTCGGCGAGGAGACCTTGGTCAGCGGGGTGTTCGGCCCGCTCGTGAGCGACATTGTGTCCGGCGTGCTGGTGGCGCCAGGTTCGGTGGTGCTCGTGTCAGTCGAGCTGGTCGGAGCGGACACCGAGGCGTCGGGCACCGTCACACCGTCGGTGGCCGTGGTCACGCTCTGGTGGTTGCGGCCGGGAAGGTTGGCCACCACCAGGGCGAGCACAAGCGCCCCAACGAGACCCCCTGACCCGATCACCGCGCGGTGTCGCTTGGCAACCCGCACCCGCTGCTGCAACGCTGCGTACGCGGCGTCCTCGTCCGGAAGTCGACCACCGAGACGCTGCAGACGGTCGCGGAGGATCTGCTCTTCGAAGTCGCTCATGTCGGGTTGCCCGATCGATCGACGGTGCCACGCAGCGCAGTGCGGCCGGCGTGGAGATGGAACTTGACGGCCCCGGGGGAGATGTCCAACGCGGCGGCGACCTCGTTCACGGAGAGATCCTCGATGTAGAAGAGCGCCAGGGTCAAGCGCTGCTGGCGGGGCAGATCGGCGAGCAACCGGGAGACGTCGTCGTGGCGCGGCTCGGCGCTCACGGACTCGGGTTGCGCAGCCAGCCGCTCCACAGCACGGCGCTTGCGGACGTCGCTGCGATGTTCGTCGCGCAGGCGGTTGATGGCCACCCGGCGGATCCACCCGACCGGATCGTCGTAGTTCATGATGCTCCGCCACCGCAGGTGGGCCTTGATGAAGGCATGTTGTACGGCGTCCGCGGCGCGTTGTTCATCCCCGCACGCCACCGTGAGCGCGCGCACGAGGCGCCCGTGATGGGCGCGGAAGAGGGACTCAAGATCGTCGACCACAGACGCGGAATCCATACAGACAACATTCACCAGCGATGACACGCCGAACCGGCGCTGTTGGTTTGGCTGCCGGTCAACGTACAGTTCCCCCGATGCCTCTGCGACGTCTCGCCTCGATAACCCGGTGCACGTTGGCCACCCTGCCAACTCCACTGGAACCGGGTCCGCGGCTGCCCGGCGGACCGCGCCTGTGGGTGAAACGCGATGATCTCTCCGGTCTCGGCGTGGGCGGCAACAAGGCCCGCAAGCTGGAGTTCCTCTGCGGGGAGGCACTCGACGTCGGCGCGGACTGCCTGGTCACGGTGGGCGCCGGACAATCGAACCACTGCCGGATGACGGCCGCTGCCGGGGCGCGCCTCGGCCTGGAGACCCACCTCGTGCTGTCGGGCGACCGACCTGACGCACTCGTCGGCAACCAACTGCTCGCCCACCTGTTCGGGGCCCATCTGCACTTCACCGGGGTACCTCCGGCGCATTGGGGCGCGCTGGAGATCGCCCGTGAAGCCCTCACCGACGAGTTGGTGGCTGATGGGTTGCAGCCCCATTCCATTCCGATCGGCGGCAGCACCGCGGTCGGCGCGCTCGGCTACGTCGCTGCGTTCGTCGAGTTGATGGGCCAGTGCGCAGAGGCCGACGTACAGCCGCGCGCCATCGTGTTCACGTCGTCGAGCGGTGGCACCCATGCCGGCCTCGTCGCCGGTCGCGCCCTGTGGCGGTCGCTCGGCAACACCGACGTACCCGATGTCGTCTCGATCGGGGTCGCCAACGGCGTGGTACTCGGCCTCCCGGACATCGCCGCCCTGGCCGCGGACACCCTTGCGCTGCTCGCCTCGGGCGGCGTCTTGGAATCCGACGTCGAGATCGACGTCCGCTGGATCGGCGAGGACTATGCCGTGCCGACCACCTCCGGTGACGACGCGATCGTGTGGGCCGCCCGGCACGGCGGCTGGGTGCTGGACCGCACGTACTCCGGAAAGGGCTTTGCGGGTTTGCTCGGCAATGCAGCGCAGGGCCGCTGGGGGCCCGACGACGATGTGGTCTTCATCCACACCGGCGGACTCCCGGCCGTGTTCGCCCCGGGCGGTCTGCCGAATGTCTGACACCCCTGACCGACCCGTGGATGTCGTGCTGGCAATCGACATCGGCGGCACCAAGATGGCGGTCGGCCTGATGAAGATGACGGGTGACCTGATCGACCTCGATCGCGTCGAGGTCAATCACGACCTCGACGCCGACGGCATCTTCGCTCAACTCGCCGAGATCGTGCAGTCACAGATGGAGCGCGCCATCGAGCACCACGATGTGCGGCCGGTCGTGGTCGGCGTCGGTTGCGCCGGCCCGGTCACCCAGAACTGCACAACGATCGCGCCGCTGAACATCCGCGCGTGGCAGGGCTTCCCGCTGCGCGAGCGCCTCGCCGCGCTCACCAAACTCGATGTCTTCGGCGATCTCGATGCCAAGGCGCTGGCACTTGCCGAGGGCTGGGTGGGCGCGGCCCAGGGCCGCAACAACTTCATGGCGATGGTGGTGTCGACCGGCGTCGGTGGCGGCATCGTCCTCGATGGCCAGCTGCTCGACGGCGCAACCGGCAACGCCGGCCACGTCGGCCACGTCATCGTCGAGCCGAACGGCCGGCGCTGCGTGTGCGGAGCCCGTGGTTGCCTAGAGGCCGAGGCCTCCGGCACGGCGATCGAGGCCATCACCGGCCGGCCGCCCACCGAGCCCACCTACGACATCATGGTCCGCACGGGTCGGCTCGTCGGCCGTGCAGTCGCGTCGGTGTGCAACGCGCTCGACCTCGACCTGGTCGTGGTAGGCGGCTCCGTGGCGCTCGGATTCGGTGCCACATTTTTCAACGCCGCCCAGGACAGCCTGTCCGAACACTGCCGGCTGAGCTTCGTGCGCAGCGTGCGCATTACTCCGGCCCGACTCGGCGACCGCGGACCGCTGATCGGTGCCGGCGCGGTCGGCATGCGCGGCCTGCACCGACGCAACCGCGCGAACGCCACGTGAGCGTCCCGCCACCTGAACAGCGCTGATGTCGTGTCTGGCGCCGCCGCACCTCGGGTACCGGGCTGGCGGCCCATCTAGGCTGCGCCGGCACAACCTGCCCGAGGAGACGATCACCCGTGACCAAGATTCGACAGACCCGGAACTCGTCGATGGTGGACGACCGCCGCAGTAGCGGCGGCGGTGGTGGTGGCGGCGGACTCGGGGGGATGCTCGGTGGCCGTGGAGGGGGCATTCCGCTGCCGGGCAAACTCGGCGGCGGCCTCGTCGGCATCATCATCACCCTTGCGGTGGTGTTGCTGCCCCGCCTCCTCAACGGCACCTCCACGAACAGCGCCGCGGACACGGGTTCCGGATCCAAGCCGGCCGATGTCGCCGATGGCACGTGCAACAGTGAGTTGGAGAGCATCATCTGCGGCGCGACGGAGGATGTGCAGAACTTCTGGGATCGTGAGTTTCAATCCGCTGGCATGACCTACGAGTTCACCAAGTCCGTGTTCTTCACCGACGCGACCAGCACCGGTTGTGGGGAGGCGTCGGCGCAGACGGGTCCCTTCTATTGCCCGAACGATCATCTCGTGTACTTCGACCTCGGCTTCCTGGTCCAACTCGAGAACCAGTTCAGCATCAAGGGCGACCTGGCCTCGCAGTACATTGTCGCCCACGAATACGGCCATCACGTCCAGAACCTGCTCGGCACGAACGCCAAGGTGCAAGAGGCCCAGCAGAGCGACCCGAGTCGAGCCAACGAGTACTCGGTGGCCTTGGAGTTGCAGGCGGACTGCTATGCCGGCGTGTGGGCCAACGACGCCAACCAGCGCGGCCTCCTCGACAATGCGGCTGAGGTGAACGAGGCGCTCACCGCAGCCGCCGCAGTCGGTGATGACCGCATCCAGCAGCAGACCCAGGGTCGGGTGAACCCGGAATCGTTCACCCACGGCACCGCCGAGCAGCGCCAGCAGTGGCTCCAACGTGGCTTCAGCACGGGTGACTACACCCAGTGCAACACCTTCGACGAGCTCTGACCCACCTCGAGCAGCCCTTACCAGCCCGCCCCCGGCGACCCAGGTGCTGGCGGTGACAGCACCGCTCGGCCGAAACCGGTTGTTCTGTGCTGTCGGGGTCAGGCGGCGAGAACCCGGATGGCGTCGTCGCGGAGGCCGGCCACCGAGCGGTTGACCAACCGGCGGGCTGCCTCGGCTGTGACGCCGAGCTCGTTGCCGAGTTCGCGGAAGCTCTTGCGCTCGCCGTCGATCAGCCCGAAGCGGGCCTCGACGGCGTAGCGGCCGCGCTTGTCGAGCGTGCTCAGCAGCTCGTCCAGCAGGGCGCTGTCGACCGCACCCATGAGCAGAGCCTCCGGGCTGTCGTCATTGGAGGCGATCATGTCGCCGAGGGTTGCGTCACCCTCGTCGCCGACGCTCTTGTCCAGCGACACGGTGGCCGTCAGACGATGGAGATCGGCATTGGCGGCGTCCAGTGTCTCGGCGTCGCCACCCGCCTGGCGCAGGGCCGAACGGAGGTTGGCCGAACGGTCGCCGGGGATCCGGATCAGGCTTCCCTTCTGGTCCAGCGCACGCCCGATGGCCTGACGGATCCAGAACGTGGCGTAGGTGGAGAACTTGAAGCCGCGCCGCCAGTCGAATTTGTCGACAGCGTGCTCGAGGCCGAGGTTGCCTTCCTGGATGAGG
>JAYTSB010000117.1:0-3697 GCA_043745825.1 Actinomycetota bacterium
GCTCATCGCCTGGTTGATCGGAATCGAGAACCCGATGTTCTCGGCTGTGACGCTCTGCGAGCTCGTCGCCCCGGCCGTGTTGATGCCGATGATCTCGCCTGCTGCGTTCACCAGCGGTCCGCCGGAGTTGCCGGAGCTGATGGCTGCGTCGGTCTGCATCAGGTTGGAGAGGTGCCCGGCCTCGACGTCGATCGAACGACCGAGGGCGGAGATGATGCCGCGAGTCACGCTGACGCCGCCTTCGAGGTTGAGCGCATTGCCGATCGCGATCACGTCGTCGCCGACCGCAACTGCGTCGGAGTCGGCCATCTTGGCGGGGGTCAGGTTGGTGACGCCCTCCACCTTGATCAGGGCAACGTCGTTCGAGGTGTCGGACCCGATGAGGATTGCCTTGCGCACCGCCGTCTCCCCGTACAGGGTCACGGTGATCAAGCTCGCGTCGGCCACGACGTGGGCGTTGGTGAGGATCTGGCCATCGGCCGTGAGCACGATGCCGGTGCCTGCGGCCTCGCCCGATATGCGCTGGCCGAAGGCGCCCTGGGCCTCGATGGTGGTCTTGAGCGTCGCCACCGACGGTTCAACGGTCTGCAGCACCGCGGCGACATCGAGCGCAGTGCGGGTGTCGGCGAGCGACGTGACCGCTGCCGTGGTGGGAGTGGAGGCGCTCTTCTTCCCGGCAAGGGTGGCGCCGGCGAAACCGGCGCCACCCCCGACGAGAGCTGCCGCGATCACAGCGGCCACCGCAACGGTGGTCCGACGTCGCTGCGCGGGTGGACGCGATGTCGGACGTGTGCCGGTGTCGGGGAGGGAGAACCCGAGCGGTGGCAGCTGAGTTGTGGGCGGCGCCCACACCGGTCCCGCTGGCCACGGGGAGGCATTCGGGCCAGCAGGACCGGGATTGTGCGCTGATGAGCAGGGCTGGTCAGGCGCACAGCGATCGGATGAGAATCGGGGATCCATGACTGCTCCAGCGGGGGGACTCGGAGGCGTCGTCACGGCGTCTCGGTGATGAGCATCACTGTGCGCCCCGACCCTGGACGATGCCTCCACCGTTCCTGGGAGTTCCCGGGGAATCGAGACCTGCCCGAGCCGCCCGCCCGCAGCCGCCCGCCGCCCGCCATGCCGCGACAGCACCGATCGACCGGTTTCGGCCCGAGCCTGCTGTCGCCGCTGCTCCGGTTTCGCGATGACAGCACGGATGACACGGTTTCGGCCGATTCGTGCTGTCGCCGCAGCCGCCGGCCGCCCGCCGCCGGCCGAGCGCCCGCCGCCGCCCGCCGGCCGCCCGCCGCCGTTTGGGTGAGTCGGGCGGGGGTTAGGCCGTCGGGGAGAGTTCGCCGCCGGGTTCGAGGCGCTGGCGGGAACGCTCGATCGACCACGGGCCGAAGCGCAGGCTGAGGTACAGCAGGCCGCCGATCGGCAACGGGAGCAGGACCTTGCCGAACCGGTAGGCCGCGACGCCGAGCGTGGCCACCGACAGCGGCAGGCCGAAGCCGACGAACGTGGTGATGTACGCCCACTCGACGATGCCGATGCCACTGGGGCTGATGGGCACGGCGGCGAGGATGTTGGCGATGCCGAACGCCACAAAGAGGCTGTCCGCCTGCACTGTGCCGCCGAATGCGCGGACGAAGACCCACAAAGACGTTGCGTCGATGATCCAGTTGAGCAGCGCCCAGCCCGCCACCCGACGCAGCATCGGTCCGTCGCGGGTGAGCAACCGCAGGCGGATGCCGAGGTCGCGCAGCACGGCTGCGGCGGCGCGCTCGTCGCGCCGGAACAGCCGCGCCAGACCCAGGATCGGGCGGTCGATGCGGTGGTTGTCGCGGATCAGGCCGAGGATCACCAGCGCGAACAGTGCGATCGTGACGAGGCCGAGCACGGCGGCGGCGACGTACAGGCGGTGCACGCCGCGCATTGGGATCGACACCACCAGGGCGACCCACAGCAGTACGTTCAGCATCACCGACGAGACCATGCCGGCAGCGCCGAGGGCGAAACCGGCGTCGCGGCCCGGCACGCCGGATTGGGTCAGCAGGCGGAAGCCGAGCGCCGGACCGGCCGCAGCCCCACCGGGCACCACCCCACCGAGCGCACGGGTGCTCATCTGGATGCGCAGCACGCGCCACACCGACAGCTGGTCACCGGCCGGCCCAAGGGCGGCGCGGGTGACGTTGGTGTAGGCGATGAGCGCAAGAGCCTGCAACGTCACGCCGACCACGAGCAGCAGCACGTGGACGTTACGCAGGTCATCGATGGCCTTGCCGAAGTTGGATGCGAGTGGCCGCACGAACACGACGGCGACGATCACCAGCAGGATCAGCTTGATCGCGAATCGAACCGATGGGCGAAGGCGTGACATGGCTCAGCCGGCTCCCGGGGTGGCGAGCGCAGTTAACGAGGTGCCGAAGCGCCGGAGCAGCCGATCGAGCACGGTGAGGGGCAGGCCCACGACGTTCGTGACACTGCCGTCGATGCGCTCCACGAGCACCGCCCCGGCACCCTGGATGGCGTAGGCGCCGGCTTTGCCGAACGGCTCGCCGGTGCCGAGGTACCAGCGCATCCGGGCGGCACCGATGTCCACCATCGACACCACGGTGGTGGCGACCTCGGCCTCGGTCCGGGTGCCGAAGCGAACAGCGACGCCGGTGTGCACGGTGTGGGCGCGCCCGCTCAGCAGACCGAGCATGCGCGCGGCATCGTCCGCGTCGAGCGGCTTGGCGAGGATCTCGCCGTCGACATCGACTGTCGTGTCCGCAGCGATCACGAGATCGTCGGGACGGACCTCGAGACGCGCCGCAGCGGCGTCGGCCTTGGCGATGGCGAGCCTGTGCACGTAGCTCACCGGGTCTTCACCGACGAAATCGGTCTCGTCGATGTCCGCTGGGATCACCACGAACGGCACCCCCACCGTGGCGAGGAGATCGCTGCGCCGCGGTGAGGCCGAAGCGAGCACGACGCGCGTCATCCGCCGCTCAGAGCCATCACGTGGGCGTCGTCGGGCGGCGTGTCGTCTTCGAGGTCATCGAGGTAACCCTCCGGCAGCACCACGCGAATCGGACCGTTGGTGTGACCGCGACGGATGCGCTCGCCGCCGGGGACCACCATCAGCGTCGGTTCGAGAGCGCCGAGCAGATCATCGAGCTCGACCAACGAGCTGATCTGACTCAGCCGCCCGCGAGCCTCGCCGCCGACCGGGTAGCCGGTGAGGTACCAGGACGTGTGCTTGCGGAAATCGCGCACCGCGTTGTCCTCACCGAGGAGGTCCGCCATGAGTCGGCAGTGATCGGCCATCTGCTCGGCAACGAAACCCAGCGGTGGCGCAGCCGGCACCGGCTCGCCGTTGAACGCTGCGACCAAGTGGCCGAACAGCCACGGTCGGCCGAGGCAGCCGCGACCGATGACCACGCCGTCACATCCGGTGTGAGCCACCATCGCCAGCGCGTCCGAGGCCTCCCAGATGTCGCCATTGCCGAGTACGGGGATGGAGCTGACCGCAGCCTTCAGCTCGCCAATGGCGTCCCAGTTGGCGCGACCGGCGTAGTGCTGCTGCGCGGTGCGGGCATGCAGGGCAACGGCGGCAACGCCTTCATCCTCGGCGATCTGGCCGGTGCGGATGTAGGTGAGCAGCTCGTCGTGGATGCCCATCCGGAACTTGGCAGTCACCGGGATGCCGTGCGGTTGGGCACCACTGACC
>JAYTSB010000118.1:0-1657 GCA_043745825.1 Actinomycetota bacterium
TTCAATCCGAACGTAGCAGAGCCCAACCGACTTCTCTGGGATATCACGCTCGGTCACAGAATCATTTCCTGACGTGGGTATTGTTGGCCACATCGTCAAGACTGTGTCTGGATCAGCCGGACAAATCATCTTTCAAGATCTGCGGTACGTAACACTCTTCTGGAACGAGCGGAACGGAGTGCCACTGCAACGAGCGGTGGTCCGGACGGCCCAATGGGCGCACGTTCTGATCAATCACCCGCACGGATCGATGAAGCGGTAGCTCCAGAGAGACGTGTCAATCCAAAAACCTTAACGAGGAGCACATCAGAATGAACCGCAGCATGAAGGCGATCGCGATCGGCGCGATCACCGCCATCGCCGGAATCGGCGTCGGAGCCATCGGCACCGAAATCGCGTCCGCCCACGCCAACTCGATCACTGGCACCGCGACCTGCCAGACCAACGGGACCTACACCGTCTCGTGGACCGTCGCGAACGACTACGACAGTGCAGAGACCGTCACCTTCAAAGGATCCACCGGGGGCGGGACGGTGAGCGGCTTGCCCGTCGACATCCCGGCCAGCGCTTCTATGCCGTACAACACGGCACCCGTCACTCAGGCAGGCGTGCCCGCAACAGCAACGATGGCGACATTGACCGTCACTGGTTCGTGGGCCGACGGATACACGCAGCCAGATACGGGCTCGGTCACTCTGCCGGGCCCCTGCACACCTCAAGTGACGGCCGGGACGCCGACCTATACCGAGCCGACCTGTGCGTCGCCGACCACTGCCGCGGTCATCCTGCCGTCGAACACGCCGAACGTCACGTACACAACGACCGGAACCGTCGCCCCAGGGGGCACCGTGATGACAACGGCATCGGCCAACCCCGGCTTCGTGATCACCGGGCCCACCGTCTTCAACCACACCTTCAACGCAGCGCCGTCGAACTGCACGATATTCGTCACGCCGGTGGCGCCGACCGTGGTGACGACAACCGCTTGCGGTGTGAAGGACACGTTCAGCACGAACGGCCCGACCGGTGTCATCTACACCCCGGCGAGCGGATCGCTGGACGCCGGCCAGACCGTCACAGTGATCGCAACAGCGGCCCAGGGCTACACCATCACGCCCGAGGCGCAGACCAGCTTCCCGCTCACCGGTGGAACGATCGAAGTGTGCACGACCGACACCACCGCCCCGTCGACCACGACGACCGCCCCTGCGACGACGACCACCGTCCCCGCCACCACGACCACAGTTCCGGTCGTGACCACCACAACCGTGCCGGCCATCGTCGTCGATGCACCGACCACGACCGTGGCGCCGAGCACGACGACCACGCTGATTTCCCATATCGACGCTCCGGTCCCGGCGACCGCAGCACCGCTCGCCGTCGGCGACATCATTGCGCCAGCGGCACCGGTGACCGGGTTGCCCTCGACCGGCACGTCATCGACGCTGGTCCTCTTGCTCGGTGGCCTGTTGCTCGCAGCCGGTACCGGATTGCTGGCAGTCGTCCGCCGCCGTGCGCTGAAGTGACATCGAGCGGACAGAACGCTGGCTGAACGTCAGCAACAAGACGTCCGCAGGGCCGGGGCAACGGCGCCCCGGCCGGCGGATCAATCAATGTTCGAGGCGTCTGCTGAGTCTGTGGACGGGATCAACAAAAT
>JAYTSB010000119.1:0-1999 GCA_043745825.1 Actinomycetota bacterium
GCGCAATCGTGCTGCTCGTGGCCATCGGTTTCGCCAGCGTGCTGTTGATCTCCAACCAGAGCATTCGAGCACTCGTGGCACTGGTGCGCTCATCCGTTGGGAACGTGACCACGCCCGTGGGTCGTGCCGCCCGGCGCGCGGTGGTGGACATGTCCACGCTGTCGAGCGAGCGCTTTGGCGAGCTGGACGCCGGGCCGGTCCCACAGATCTACGACGTCGAGGCCGAAGAGGTGAACACAGCGTTGTCCCCGGTGAAGGTTCCACGCAGCAAGAAGCCGGCGGCCCTCGTTGGGCCCGATCCACTGCTGGCCGGCTCCGGCGAGCAGGCCGAGCTCGATCTCGGACCCGGCGCGAAGCGCGGCGAATGGGTGCTCCCCGCGCAGTCGTTCCTCAATCGCACCGGCGTGCAGACCATCAACAAGGCCGAGGTGGAAGCGCGCGGCCGCACGCTGGTGGAGTCGCTGAACTCTCACGGGGTGGAGGTCAAACTGGTGGGCATGACGGTGGGACCCACCGTTACCCGCTACGAGCTGGAGTTGGGCAGTGGCGTCAAGGTCGCCCGGGTCACCAGCCTCAACCGCGACATCGCCTACGCCATGGCGGCCATCGACGTGCGCATCCTTGCGCCCATTCCGGGTCGTTCGGCGATCGGCGTGGAGGTGCCCAACCACACCCGCCAACTCGTGTCGCTCGGCGACATCATGACCTCTGCCGAGGCCAAGACGGCCTCGCACCCGCTCGATGTCGCGGTCGGCAAGGACATCGCCGGTCGCGCCGTGTTCTTGAACCTGGCCACCACGCCGCACCTGCTCATCGCCGGGGCCACGGGCGCCGGCAAGTCCAGCGGCATCAACTGCATCATCACCTCCTTGCTGATGCGCTCAACGCCGGAGCAGGTGAAGCTGATCCTGATCGACCCCAAACAGGTGGAGATGGGGCAGTACAACAAGCTGCCCCACCTGCTCACCCAGCCGGTGACGAACCCGAAGAAGGCGGCCAACGCGCTGCAGTGGGCGTGCAAGGAGATGGACCGCCGCTACGACGTGTTGTTCGAGGTCGGCTTCCGCGACATCACCGGGTACAACGCGGCGTTCGATCGCGGTGAGCTGCAGCCCGAGCCGGGCGCTGAGCTTGGCCCCGATGGCGCCCCGGTCAATGGTCCGAAGCGGATGGAGTACATCGTCGTGGTGGTCGACGAGCTCAACGACTTGATGATGGTGGCTGCCCGCGACGTAGAGGAGAGCATCACCCGCATCGCCCAGAAGGCCCGCGCAGTTGGCATCCATCTCATCATTGCCACCCAGCGCCCGAGCGTGAACGTGATCACCGGCGTGATCAAGGCCAACGTCCCGGCGCGGATGGCGTTCGCGGTGAGCAGCCTCACCGACAGTCGCGTCATCCTCGACCAGCCGGGCGCGGAGAAGCTGGTGGGGAAGGGCGACATGCTGCTGCTGCCGGGCAACTCCAACGTCGCCCAGCGCATCCAGGGCTGCTTCGTGAGTGAGGAAGAGGTTCGCAAGGTCGTCGGCCACTGGCGCCGCCAATCGCCCGAAGTGCACTACGTGTCCGGGGTAGAGGGCGACGACGACCAAGGTGGCGGCGGCAGCGGGTTGTTCAGTACGGGCAGCGGCAGCGGCTCCGGGAGCAATGGCTCGAACGGCGACGACGACGATGACGATCTGATGCGTCAGGCGATGGAATTGGTGGTGCGCAGCCAGCTCGGTTCCACCTCGATGCTGCAGCGCAAGCTGAAGGTCGGCTTCGCTCGCGCCGGGCGGATCATGGATCTCCTCGAGCAGGGTGGCGTGGTGGGCCCGAGCGAAGGTTCCAAGGCGCGTGCCGTGCTGATGACGGTGGAAGAGTTCGAGCTGATGCAACAGGCACAGCGCAACCGTTCCTGATCCGGCAGCCGGCGCGGTCGGCGTGTAGGTTCGCCACGAGTTGCTAACCAGAGGGGGTCTGCCATGTCGGAACTGGAGTGGGTGGAGGTCACGTCGGG
>JAYTSB010000120.1:0-4166 GCA_043745825.1 Actinomycetota bacterium
GGCGTCATTTCTGAGCTGCTTGCGATGACCGACCTCGACGGTTGGTCGAGTCAGATCGCCCGATTGCGTGAGCACTTCGTCGTCGAGCTGCGCGCGATGGGCTTCGCCACCGAGACCACCGAAGTGAACTGGGTGCTCGTCCACGAGCCAGGCCTCCGCAACCGCCTGGCACCGCTCGGACTGGTGGTCCGCGACTGCACGTCGTTCGGCATGGTCGACGTTCATCGTGTCGCCGTGCCGCGTCCGGATGACCTCGACCGGGTCCTCGCCGGCTTCGCCCTCGCGGCCTCGAAACGATGAACGGTGAGTACCTGTCGCCCGACCCGCCTCATTCGCCTCTATCGTCGCCAGGGTGATCGGCTTTCTCGACGCTCTCGCTGAACGCCCGCTCCTTTTCGACGGTGCGATGGGCTCGCTGCTGTACGACCGCGGGGTGATGCACACCCACTCCTACGACGAGCTGAACCTGTCCCGCCCGGAGCTGATCCGGGACGTGCACCAGCAGTACGTCGCCGCCGGCGCCGACATCATCGAGAC
The DNA here is from genome assembly GCA_043745825.1 of Actinomycetota bacterium. Taxonomy (GTDB): domain Bacteria; phylum Actinomycetota; class Acidimicrobiia; order Acidimicrobiales; family Ilumatobacteraceae; genus WLMZ01. The sequence goes on from JAYTSB010000120.1 coordinate 538, forward strand.
AAACACGTTCGGAGCCAACCGCATCACCCTCGGGCGCCACGGCCACGCCGACCGTGTCGTGGAGATCAACCAGGCCGGCGTGGCTCTCGCACGCGAGGCAGCGGCCGGCGCCTTCGTCGCTGGAGCGATCGGCCCGACGGGCATCAACGTGGCCGTCGCCACCGAGCACGAACGCGAACTGGCCCGAGATGCGTTGCGCGAGCAGATCGAGATCCTCGTTGCGGCCGGCGTGGATCTGCTGGTGCTGGAGACGTTCACGTCCATCGTCGAGCTCGAGGCGGCGCTGCGGACCGCAAGCGCGTTGGCACCCGATCTCCCGCTCGTGGCCCAGATGGTGTTCGACGCGAACAGCATGGTCGACGGCCTTCTCGCCGCGGAGGACGTCGCCTCACGCCTCGTCGCCGCGGGCGCCGACGTGGTGGGTGGCAACTGCGGCCTCGGTCCGCCTGAGCTCTACGACGTCGGGTACAAGCTGGTCGGCCACGGCGCTCCCGTGTCCATCCAGCCGAATGCCGGTCTGCCCAGCGTCGTCGATGGACGCACCATCTATGTCGCCAACCCGGAGCACTTCGGAGTCTTCGCCAGACGCATGCTGAAGTCCGGTGTCCGCCTGATCGGTGGATGCTGCGGCACCACCCCGGCGCACATCCGCGCGATGAGCGGCGCGATCCGGATGATGAGCGGCGGCTCATCGCGCAACGGGCTCCTGGCCTCCGACCTCTCCCCCAGCGAGATCCCGTCACGCCCCGCCGTCGTGCCGCTCGCCGAGCGCAGCCGACTCGGTGCGCGCATCGCCTCAGGCGAGTTCGCGGTGTCGGTGGAGATCAATGCGCCCAGTGGTACCGATGCCAGCAAGCCGCTCGGACACGTGCGTGAGGCGCTCGCCGGCGGGATCGACATCGTCAACGTGGCCGACGGACCGCGCGCCACGTCGCGCATGTCGAACCTGGCGTTCTGTGCGCAGGCGATTGCCGCCACGGCGGCGGAGCCGATCCTGCATGTGTGCTGCCGCGACCGCAACTACCTCGGCCTCGTTGCCCATCTGCTCGGCGCGCATGCGCTGGGGATCCGCAACCTGGTGATCATCACCGGTGATCCGCCGAAGATGGGCGACTACGCCTTCGCCACGCCCGTCTACGACGTCGATTCCATCGGACTGCTGGAGATCGCCAGCGCGATGAACGCCGGCTTCGATCCGGCCGGCAACGAACTCGCCGGAGCGACTTCGTTCGTGCTCGCCACCGGAGCCGAACCGGCTGCGGCAGACCGCGATCGAGAGCTCGACCGCCTGGCCCGCAAGAAGGCTGCCGGAGCGGAGGTCGTGATGACCCAGCCGGTGTACGACCCGGACACGCTGGCGTCGTTCATCGAAGATGCCGCCCCCATCGGCCTGCCGATCATGGTGGGGCTGCTGCCGCTGGCCTCGTACCGCAACGCCGAGTTCCTGCACAACGAGGTGCCCGGGATGCAGATCCCCCTCGCCTACCGCGAGCGCATGGCCCGGGCCGAGCCCGGTCCGAGAGCTCGCGCAGAGGGCATCGCCATCGCCCGCGAGGCATTGGAGGGCGTGCGCGACCGTGTGGCCGGGGCGTACATCATGCCCCCGTTCAACCGGGTGGACTCCGCCGTGGCCATCCTCGACGTGGTGCGCGGCGGCCGCTGGAACCCGGCCTGACAACGCCCCTGATCAGCGCCCGGAAACGCACGATGGCGAGGCCCCAAGGCCCCGCCATCGGCAAGTTGATTCGAGACTGGACATCCGTTTCGTGCCGGTGGGACGAGCTCCGGCGGGATGTTCAGCGGGGGTTGGCGTGGATTCGCCAGGCCGTCCAGCCTGCTGGCCTCATCGAGGCCTGCGGCCAACCACCTCCAGAGTCCCACGACTTCTGTCAATCACGTTTGGACCACCTCCCTTCTCTGGTGTGACCATTCAAGCAAACCCGCAGCGTCACGTCACGCGAATTTTCTGCGTGCTGTCGAGCACGCTTTCGCGGTTCGATCAGCCCGAGCTGTGGTAGGGGTACGCGATGGCATCACGTCCCGAGACCGCCCGCGAGGGCGTCACCCTGACGAACCTTGACCAACCGCTGTTCCCCGGCGCGGGGGCCACCAAGGGTGATCTGGTCGACTACCTCGACCAGGTCAGCGAGCCCCTCATCGGCGAGCTCCGCGACCGGCCACTGTCGGTCATTCGAGTGACTCGCGGCCAGGCACCGTTCATGCAGAAGAACCTGCCCACCTCGGCGCCCGAGTGGATCCAGCGCTTGCCTGTGTGGGCTGCGGCTTCGCAACGCACAGTGAACTATGCGCTCTGCAACAACCGTCCCACCCTGCTCTGGTTCGCCAACCAGCGGGCCGTCGAGTACCACCCCACGCTGACCCGCATTGACCACCCGGACCGGATGACGCACCTCGTGCTCGACCTCGATCCGCCCGACGCCGCCGACTTCCTCGGCGCCGTGCGCGCGGCTCACCTCGTGCGCCACGCCCTGGCCGAGGTCGGCCTCACCGGGGCGGTCAAGACCAGCGGCGCCAAAGGCGTGCATGTTTTCGTCCCGATTGACCTCGCCACCACCATCGAGGACGCTGCGGCGGCCACGAGGGCGATCGCCCGCCGGGCCGAACAGCTCGATCCCGTCATCGCGACGACGGCGTTCGTCAAGGCCGACCGTGACGGCAAAGTGTTCATCGACTCGACGCGGGCCGGCGGCGGCACGGTGGCTGCGGCCTACAGTCCACGCGCTCGGCCGGGCGTGCCGGTGTCTTTCCCCGTGAGTTGGGACAACCTCGATGCGGTGTCACCCGCGGACTTCACCATCCACAACGCGGCGGCGCTCCTGCATGGCGTGAATCCCTGGACGGACGCGATGCCGGCACCCCAGCTGCTGCCCGCCGATCTCATCGCCGAGGGTCATGACATCGAAGTGCCGCGCGTGGCAGCCATGCACGAGGGCAAGCGTCGCGCCCGGGCCAGGCGCAACCAGGGCTGATCGGTCAGCCGACCGCGCCGGCGCGGTCAGCCCACCGCGCCGGCGGCCACCGGCTGATGCGAACGCGCAGGGCCAACCGCGATGGTCGGCGCACCGGCCACAGGACGCACCCACACCGAGTCGCCGGCCTCCAAGCCCAACGCCTGGTAATGCGTGCGGGTCAGCGTCACCAGCACGTTGTCGTCGGCAACGGCAACGTCGACGCGCACCTCGAAGCCGACCCGATTCACCCGACTGATCCGGCCGAGCCAGGCACCGCCAGGATCGGTGGTGTGCAGATCCAGGTCGTGCGGGCGCACCAGCGATCCACGCAGGGTGGTCACCGACCCGAGGAAGCTCATCACGAAGTCGTTGGCCGGCTCGTCGTAGAGCTGGTCCGGGGTGCCGATCTGCTCGATCCGTCCGTCGTTGATCACCACGATCTCGTCGGCCACCTCCAGCGCCTCGTCCTGGTCGTGGGTGACAAGGACCGTGGTGACGTGGACCTCGTCGTGGAGGCGCCGCAGCCACTCGCGCAGCTCCTTGCGCACCTTCGCGTCAAGCGCGCCGAACGGCTCGTCGAGCAGCAGCACCGACGGTTCGACAGCGAGTGCGCGTGCCAGGGCCATGCGCTGACGCTGGCCGCCGGAGAGCTGCGAA
>JAYTSB010000121.1:0-2751 GCA_043745825.1 Actinomycetota bacterium
ATCTCCGCAGCCGTCGCCGAACGGACGCGGGCCATCGGCACTCCGTCCCGCAAGCGGTTCAACGGCCACCTCACCATCGCCCGAGTGAAGGCGCACGCGCCGATGCCACGTGCGCTCGGCATGCTCGTCAGCGCCGAGTTCGCGGTCGGCGAGATCGCCCTCGTGCTCAGCCGGCTGCATCAGGACCGAGCGCGCTACGAGACTGTCGAGACCTGGCCCGTCGGCACGAGGCCCGCAACTTTCTGACGGTGCGTTAGATTCGATCCAGCACGTTTCGAAGGGGCTTGCACATGCACGATCTGATCATCACCGGCGGGACCATCGTCGACGGCACGGGCGCACCGCGATACACCGCCGACATCGCCATCGAGGGTGGCCGCATCGCGGCCATCGGCCACGATCTCGGCGAGGCACGCGAGACAGTCGACGCGACGGGTTCCATGGTGACGCCCGGCTTCGTCGACATCCACACCCACTACGACGGGCAGGCCACATGGGACGATCTGCTCGAGCCCTCCAGCGGGCACGGCGTCACCACGGTGGTGGCGGGCAACTGCGGCGTCGGGTTCGCGCCCGTGCACCCCGGCAAGGAGGAGTGGCTCGTGCAGTTGATGGAGGGCGTCGAGGACATCCCCGGAACGGCCCTCCACGAGGGCATTTCCTGGGGTTGGGAGAGCTTCCCCGAGTACCTCGACGTGCTGGATTCGCGACGCTATGCGATCGACATCGCCACCTACATCGGGCACGGCCCGCTGCGCGCCTACGTCATGGGCGACCGTGGTGCGCGCAACGAACCCGCCACGACCGAGGACATCGCCGGGATGAAGCGGCTCGTCACAGAAGCGATCCAGGCCGGCGCGATCGGTTTTTCTTCCAGCCGCACGCTGAACCACAAGGCTCGTGACGGCGAGCCGGTGCCCGGCACCTTCGCCGCCGAGGACGAGCTCGACGGTCTGGCAGATGGCGTGGTGGAGGCCGGTGGCGGCCTGTTCGAGGTCGCCCCCCAGGGGTTGGAGTTCGAGGAAGAGGTCTTCCTCGGCGAGGTCGACCTGCTCAGCAGGATCGCCCTGCGCACCAAACTGCCCGTCACGTTCGCGATGCTGCAGAACGACCGCAACCCGGATTCGTGGAAGGCCGCCTTGGCCAAGGTGGACGCCACGAATGCAGCGGGCGGCAACATGCGCCCGCAGATCGCGGCGCGTCCGTTCGGCATGATGATCGGCTGGGCGAACAACAATCCGTTCACCAAGCGGCCGACCGTTGTGGACCTGACGGCGCGTCTCGATGGCGAGGCGCTGCGCGCCGAGCTGCGCAAGCCCGAGGTCAGGGCCGCAGTGTTGGCCGAGGCCGATCTCCCCGCCGACCCGAGCATCCAGTTCGACGGCCTCGGGCCGTTCCTGCAGATGATGCTCGACAAGATCTACTTCATGGGCGACACGCCCAACTACGAGCCGGATGCCGACCAAACGGTGGCCGAGCTCGCTGCATCGAAGGGTGTGAACCCGCTGGAGATGGCCTACGACCTGCTCAACGAGAGCAACGGCAACGCGTTCTTGATGCTGCCGTTCTTCAACTACGTCGGCGGCACGCAGGACGCGATCCACGAGATGCTGCTGCACCCGGCCACCGTCAGCGGTCTGTCCGATGGTGGCGCCCACTGCCGGATGATCTGCGATGCGTCCATCCCCACTTATGTGATCAGCCACTGGGCCCGTGACCGCAAGGGGCCGAAGCTGACGCTGGAGGCAGCGGTGAAGGTGCAGACCCACGACACCGCCGAGGTCGTTGGTTTCCACGATCGGGGCACCCTGCAGGTGGGCAAGCGCGCCGACATCAACGTCTTCGATCTCGACACGCTCGACCTCGACTACCCCATGGCCGTCGACGACCTGCCCGCCGGCGGCCGGCGGCTCATGCAGCGCGCTCATGGCTACGTCGCCACCATCGTCCACGGAGAGGTCACCCGTCGCAACGGTGTGGACACCGGCGCCCGCCCGGGTCGCCTCGTGCGCAGCGGCACCACCGCCGGCTGAATCACGGGGCGGCCGACGGCTCTCACTCGTAGCGAGCGCCGATCTCCTTGGCCAGTTCAACGAAGCGCGCCCCGGCATCCGGCGCGAGCTCACCGGGTTCGTAGCGCACCGAGTGCACCGTTCCCGTGAACGGCGCCGGGCCCGCCGCACAGGAGCGCGCCCAGTCAACAGGTGAGCCCCGGTCGATACCGATCGCAATTCCCGTGAACGGCGCCATCGGCCACAGCATCGTGCGCTCGAGGTCGGCGATCCGCTCCTCGCCGTCCAGGGTCAGGCCAACGATCCAGCGGCCACCACCCGGTGCGTCGAGGGTGAGCAGCACCGCGTGCCGGCCGGCGTCAAGGACGCCGGCGGGTTCACGGGTGGTGGTGCCATGGCCGTCGTTGTGCACGAACTGCAGCACGCCGTCAATGACCTCCACGGTGTAGCCGCCACCCTGGTCGCCGTGGGACACGAGCACGCCGCTGTCGCCGGCGGCGAGGGTGAGGTCGATGGTGATCACGCACGCGCGCTGCCACACCAGGCTTCCACTGCGGATGCGTTCCAACGTCGGCGTACCCGGCCAGATCGTGACCGGTTCGTGGAAGACCGCGTCCTTCGGGGGACGCACGATCCAACGCCATCCGGAGCCTTCGTCGAGTGGATACACCTGGTTGGCCACGGCCGCCTGATGGAACCCGGCCGCCAGTTCGGCGACGCGTTCGGGTTGCGCCGCGGC
>JAYTSB010000122.1:0-5587 GCA_043745825.1 Actinomycetota bacterium
TGGGGCACGTCGCGTTCGATGCCGGTCATCGCCGCGACCCGCTCGGTGCGCCGGTCGTGCTCGTCGTGCTGACCGCTGACCCCCGCACTGCGGCGGATCACCGATACGACGAACGCCAGCAGTGAGGCCACCACGACGCCGACTGACGAGGCCTCCCGCACCGGCTCCACCCCGAAGGCCAGCCCACACGCAAAGGATCCGGCCGCCATGAGCAGAAACGTGCCGCGCAACAGCCAGCCGTAGCCGATGCCCACCATTCGGCGGCGCGTCGTGAACCACAGGAACAGCAAACCCCCGACCGCCCACTGCAGGAGCACGGTGGCGGCGTCGACGCGGATCACGAACGACGACGATACGGCCGTTTGGACGCTGCCAGCACCTACGCTCGGACCCGTATGCGCTCTGCTCGCTCGCTCGTCGTCGTCGTCGCCGCCTCGATCCTGCTCACGGCCTGCTTCACCGGCAAGCGCGGCCACTTCGCAGAGACCACCGCCGTCCCCGGAGCTGTCAGCGACCCGGCGATCCAGGCGGTGATCGCCAAGCTGGAAACCGCGAACGCCGAGCAGTACACCGCCACCTACGACGTGATCACCAAGTTCGGGAACACCACGGTCAGTGCCACAATTGCCCAGACCGGCCCCACGGACCGCTCCATCACCATCGGCCACGTGCGGTTCCTCGATCAACAGGCGGGTGCGCAGACGTGCGAGCTCACCACCGGCGAGTGCGTCACGGGCCTGCAGGATCAACAGATCAGCGACACCCAGTTGACCCACGACTTCTACGCCGCGTCACCCGTATTGCGCCTGCGCCATGACGTGGACACGATGGTGAGCGCCGCAGTCGGGTTCACCAAGCAGATTGCCGGTCAGAACGCCACGTGCGTGCAGACGTTCTTCGCTGCCGGCAGCAAGACCTACTGCGCGCTGGACAATGGCCTGCTCGCCCAGCAGGACACGCCCGATCTGCGCATCGACCTCACCGGCCTCGCCGCCGGCGCCGACGCCGAACTGTTCAGCCCCACCACCTGATCAGTGCGCCGTGGTCAGTGCGCCGTGGTCAGTGCGCCGTGATCAGTGCGCGGTGACGGTGCTGGTGTCGCGCCCACTGCGCAGCAGTGTGCCCGGGCGGGCGTCGAGCAGTTCGTTGCCCTGCACGCACGGCACACCGTTGACGAGCACATGGGCGATGCCCTCCGCTTCACCGTAAACCCGCCCGGCTCCCCCGGGCAGGTCGAACTTGGTGAACACCTCGGCCGGACCGATTCGCGTGGGGTCGAACACCACGATGTCCGCCGCGGTGCCGGCGGCGAGGACGCCGCGACCGTTCAGTCCGTACAGCGCGGCGGGCGAACCGGTGAGGTAATGCACCGCTTCCTCCAACGGCAGCAGTGAACGGTCCACCGTCGTACGGCGGATGAGCGTGGTGGCGTAGCTGAAGCTGTCGATCATGTCGAGGTGCGCGCCGGCGTCGGACGCGCCGACGATGGCCCGGGGATCACGCCACACCTCCACCCGCTTCTCCCAGCTGGCGTCGGTCTGACCCGTGTCCATGCTCGCGATGACGGTGTTCAGATCGTCGTCGATGACGATGTCGCACAGCGCATCCCAGGGCGACTTGGCGAGTGCGGTAGCGATCGCCCCGATGGTCTGGCCCTCGTACGGCTTCCACCGGGCAGAGAAGGTCTCCAGCAGGGTGTAGTTGGTCCAGTTGGCCAACGTGCGCAGGCCTCCCGGCGCGGTCTGAGTGATGTCGTCCATCGCCTTGCGACCCGCTGGATCGCGCAGCATGGCCAGCTTCTCGGCCGGCGGCAACGCCATCAGCTTGTCCCAGCCGGGCAGGATGTCGAGCACGAAGCCGCTGCGCAGGTTGAGCCGGAGCCGAAATGTGTCGGGCAGGGTGAGCGCCAGCACCCGCCCGCCCTTGGCCTCGGCGATGTCACCGCCGGTGAGCTGATGCTGCACCTGCTCCCAGTTCTGGGTTTGCACGGCAAGGAGGTTCCAGTTGAGCGGGCGGTTCGCGGCCACGCTCATGTCCGCCATCAGATCGAAGGTCTCCGGCGTGAACGGGCCCACCTGAGGGATGAACTCGAGCGTGGTGCCGGGGTAGTCCTTCACCACGCTGCACAGCGCGAGCACCTCCTCGCGAGTGGCGTGGCGCGACGGCACCGGGATGCCGGTGTGGTCGTTGTGCGACGTGGACCACGTCGACGAAAAACCCATGCCCCCTGCGGCGAGTCCGTCTCGCAGGAGCTGCTGCATCGTGACGATCTCGTCCGCAGTGGCGGCCCGCTCGGTGGCGGCGTCCTTCATCACGACGCGGCGGATGGCGGAGTGCCCCACGAGGAACCCGGCGTTCGGCATCAACGTGCCGTCGAGCCGGTCCAGGTACTCGGCGGTGGTGCGCCAGTCCCACGGCACGCCCTGCTGCAGCGACTCCAGCGGCATGCCCTCGACCCGGGCGAGCATTCGCATCAGGTAGTCACCATCCTCGGGCGTCAGCGGGGCGATGGTGAACCCGCAGTTGCCACCCATCACGGTGGTGACACCGTGCAGCGGCGACGGGCTGAGCGAGGTGTCCCAGAACGCCTGCGCGTCGTAGTGGGTGTGGATGTCGATGAAGCCCGGCGTCACCACCTGATCGGTGGCATCGATGGTGCGCGTCGCCGATTCGGCGACCTCACCGATCTCGACGATCCGCCCGCCGCGGATGCCGACATCGGCGCGGATGCCCGCCGCGCCCGTGCCGTCGATGACCGTGCCCCCAGTGATCTTCACGTCCAACATCCCCAGACGTTATGCCTGCGCCGCGCTCCACGTTGCACCGGGGCATCCTGATCTTGAAGACTGACCGCGTGCCCGAACAGATCCCTTTCGTCGATTACCTCCAGCTCGGTGAACATCCCCACCTCGTCGCCAACGAGTGCACATCGTGCGGGGCGCGCTACTTCGATCGTCGCAACGCCTGTGCGTCGTGCTTCAAGACCGGCTTCCGCAAGGTCGACATCGCCACCGAAGGCACGGTTCGCTCGTTCACGATCGTGGCGTTTGCGGCCCCTGGCATCGCGGTACCGTTCGTGTCGGCCATCGTCGACTGCGACGGCACCAGCGTGCGCGGCAACCTCGCCAACATCACCCCCGATCCCGACCACGTCACGCTCGGCATGAAGGTGCGCCTCACCACGGTGCCCGTCGGCACCGACGAGGCCGGCACTGAGGCCGTCAACTTCGCCTTCGAACCCGCCGCCTGAGCGCGGCAACTCCGATCACACCGATCACATCGATCACATCGATCACACCGATCACACCGATCACACAGCAAAGGACCTGCCATGGCCAGTGACGACATCTGGATCCTCGGGATCAACATGACCAAGTTCGGCAAGCACCCGGACAAAGACATCGTCGACCTAGCCTCCCAGGCGGCCATGGCCGCGCTCGCCGACGGAGGCGTCTCGATGGCCGACATGGGTGTGCTCGCGGCGGGCTGCTTGATGGGCGGCGGCGGCATCGCCCAGCAGATCCAGAAGCAGATCGGCCAGACCGGCATCCCCGCGTACAACGTCGCCAACGCCTGCGCCACCGGTGCCACTGCGCTGCGCGTGGCGATCATGTCGGTCAAGTCCGGAGAATGCGACATGGGCCTCGCCGTCGGCGTGGAGAAGCTCTCCGGCGCCGGCCTGCTGGCCGGCGGCAACCGCAAGAGCGACAACCCGAACTGGACACCGTCGGGCCGCTACGGCGCCGTCGCCGGCACCGATGGCCGGATCGGCACCGACACCATGCCGGGCGTGTTCGCCCAGGTGGGTATGGAGTACGCACACAAGTACGGCGGCGTCGACTTCGACACCTTCGCCAAGATCTCGGAGAAGAACCACGCCCACTCCACACTCAACCCGCTGGCGGCGTACTCGAAGCGGTTCACGCTGGACGAGATCAAGAACGACCTGATGATCTCCTACCCCAACACCCGCGCGATGTGCTCCGCCAACTGCGACGGCGCAGCCGCTGCCGTGGTGGTGTCGGACGCGAAGTTGAAGACCCTTTCGTTGGAGCAGCAGCGCCGTGCAGTGAAGGTGTCTGCGTCGGTGCTCACCTCGGACCCGTGGCAGGAGGCCTGCCAGGTGCTGCCCGACGTCAACACGCTCACTCGCCGCGCCGCCGAGCAGGCCTACGCCCAGGCGGGTGTCGGTCCCGAGGACCTCGACCTGGTCGAGCTCCACGACTGCTTCGCCACCGCCGAGTTGGTGCACTACGACAACCTCATGCTCTGCGCACCCGGCGAGGCCGGCGCATTCTTCGACAGCGGCGCCACGTGGCGCACCGGCAAGACGCCCGTGAACGTGTCAGGCGGCCTCGAGTCCAAGGGCCACCCGATCGCCGCCACAGGCATCGCCAACATCTGGGAGGTCTGCCACCACCTGCGTGGTGAGGCCGGCGATCGCCAGATCGAGGGTGCCAAGGTCGGCCTCGCCCACGTCATCGGCCTCGGCTCGGCGTGCGGCATCCACATCCTCGAGAAGTCCGCCGCCTGACGGCCCCTCCGGCCAGTTGTCGCACCCCTCGCGTACGTTCGGGCCATGAACGTACGGAAGGATCTCGATCGGATCATCGACGACGTGCTCGGCGATGACCCCCGCGCGGCGCTGATCGCCTGCGCCCGGCTCACCGACGACGAGTTGCCCTGGCTGGAGCAGCGCGTCGTCGCCCTCGCGCGCCGCGAGGGCTGGAGCTGGGCCAGCATTGATCGGTTGCTGCGCCGCACCCGCCAGAGCGTGCGTCAACGCTTCAACGGCGCCCAGCTCGCCGCCCGGCGCGACCCGTACCTCGAATACAACCGGCAGGAGGCCGAGTTCACCCGCGTCAAGGCATCGTTCGAACGCCAACGCGACGACGATCCCGTCGCCTGGTGACATTTTCCTCCTGCAGCACTCAGCCATCAGCCCTCAGCCATCAGCCCTCAGCCCTTCAGCCCTTCTGGCTCGCTCGTGGGGTGTCCCGGCGCCCCCTCATTCCTTTTCGGCGGCGACAATCTGGCCACCCACGCCGTGAACTCATCCACCCGTCTCCTCGAATGCAAACCACTCGGGAGCGGGTCGAGGGGTTCGGTAGGCGGGCGGGCTGGGCCCCCGTCACGCGTCGAGGCAGACCAGTTCGTGGTTGGCGACGTTCATCGGCAGCGGGCCGTCGGCGGTGGCGACGAGGATGTCCTCCAGGCGCATGCCCCACTTGCCCTCGACGTAGATGCCCGGCTCGACGCTGTAGGCATGCCCCGCCGCGAGCGGAAGGCTGTTGCCCTCGACGATGTATGGGTCCTCGTGGGCATCGAGCCCGATGCCGTGACCGGTGCGGTGGAAGAAGTACTCACCGAAACCGGCATCGGCGATGATCCGTCGGGCGGCGCGGTCGACGTCTTCGCACGGCGTGCCGACGACGCCGGCCACGGCAGCGGCGCGCTGAGCCTCGTGCAACACGGCGTACGCCTCGGCCACGTCGGATGGCGGCGTGCTGCCCAGGTACACGCAGCGGGTGATGTCACTGCAGTAGCCGTTCATCGTGCCGCCAAAGTCACACAGCAGGATCTCGTC
>JAYTSB010000123.1:0-8806 GCA_043745825.1 Actinomycetota bacterium
CAGTGCCAGCGCGCGGCGTGCCGTGTCAGCTCGTGTGGGCTTGCCATCTGGGCTGGTCGTCATCGGCGCCTCCCGGTGTAGTCCGTGTACGCGATGATCCTGCCACGTTGCTCTCAGACGCCATGCGGTTCGATGAGGTCGTTCGCATCCCGGCGCGGCGCACCAGCCTGCAGCCCGTCGGCCTAACCTCTCCACATGAACGCTGAACAGTCGCCGCACCATCCACAGCACGCGGTGCGGTTCGTGACGGCTGCCAGCCTGTTCGACGGCCATGACGCGTCGATCAACATCATGCGCATCCTGCAGTCGCAGGGCGCTGAGGTGATCCATCTCGGTCACAACCGCAGCGTGGACGACATCGTGCGCGCCGTGGTGCAGGAGGACGTGCAGGGTGTGGCTGTCAGCTCGTACCAGGGCGGACACATGGAGTACTTCACGTACCTGCTGGAGCGCCTGCGCGAGGAAGGGCGCGGCGACGTGCTGGTGTACGGCGGTGGCGGCGGCGTGATCGTGCCGGCGGAGATCGAGGAGCTGCACAGCCGTGGCGTGGCCCACATTTTCTCCCCCCAGGACGGCCAGCGCCTGGGTCTGGCGATGATGATCAACTCGATGATCGCGGCCTGCGACATGCCGGCGTCCCGTGACGGTTCGGTGGACATCACCGACCTGCTGGCCGGCAGTGAGCGCGCGCTCTCACGGGCCATCACCGTGATCGAGTCCGGCACTTTGCCAGCCGAGCAGCTGGCTGAACTGGGTGCCGCCGCAATGCAGCGCAGTGTGCCGGTGCTCGGTATCACCGGCACGGGCGGCTCCGGCAAGTCGTCGCTGACCGACGAGTTGCTGCGCCGCTTTCGGTTGGACCAGTCCGACAAGCTGCGCATCGCCGTGATCGCGATCGATCCCACCCGTCGCCGTGGAGGTGGCGCACTGCTGGGCGACCGGATCAGGATGAACACGCTCGACAGCGGGCAGGTGTTCTTCCGCTCGCTGGCGACGCGCTCGGCAGACAGCGCCACCGGCGCCACGGTGCCCGAACGGCTGGCCGACGTCGTCATCGCCGCCAAGGCGTGGGGCGCCGATCTCGTGGTCATCGAAACGCCGGGCATCGGCCAGGGTGACTCGGCCATCGTGCCGTATGTCGACCTGCCGATGTACGTGATGACGCCGGAGTTCGGGGCCTCGTCCCAGCTGGAGAAGATCGACATGCTCGACTTCGCCGAGGTCGTGGTGATCAACAAGTTCGAGCGCCGCGGTGCGCAGGACGCGCTGCGCGACGTGCGCCGACAGTGGGCCCGCAACCGAGAGCTGTTCCACGTCGATCCCGAGGCCCTGCCCATCTTCGGCACCGTTGCGGCGCGTTTCAATGACGACGGCGTCACGGCGCTGTACCAACACCTCCGTGGTGCGCTGGAGGGGCTCGGTCTGGGCACCGATGCCGGCCTGCTCGCCCCCGTGGCAGCCAAGGTGTCGGCGCACATCGGCGTGATCGTGCCATCGTCGCGCCAGCGCTATCTCGCCGAGATCGCCGAGACGGTGCGCCGGTATCACCACACAACGGCTGGCCAGGCCGAGGCCGCCCGCCGCCGCCAGCATCTGGAGGTGGCAGCCACTCTGGTCGAGGCGGCCGGTCACGATGCCGCGGCCGTGCGCACCACCGCCGCGATCGCCGCCGCCGGGGTGGACGCAGCCACCGATGCACTGCTCACCACGTGGCACCGGCGCAAGGCCGAGCTGTCGGGTCCGGGTCGCCCGGTGCGCACGTCCTTGTCCGGGACGGACGTGCCCAAGCTGTCCCTGCCCGGCTTCCAGGACCACGGCGAGCTCGTGCGCTGGCTGCGTGCGGAGAACCTGCCCGGGTCCTTCCCGTTCACTGCCGGCGTGTTCCCGTTCAAGCGGGAGGGCGAGGACCCGGCGCGCATGTTCGCCGGTGAGGGCGGCCCGGTGCGCACGAACCGGCGGTTCAAGCTGCTGTCCGAGGGGCAGCCCGCCACACGCCTGTCGACAGCGTTCGACTCCGTGACGTTGTACGGCTTCGATCCGGCCGAGCGGCCCGACATCTACGGCAAGGTGGGCAACTCCGGCGTCTCCATCGCCACGCTCGACGACATGCGCGCGCTGTTCGAGGGTTTCGACCTGTGCGACCTGTCGACGTCGGTGTCGATGACCATCAACGGCCCGGCGCCCACCATCTTGGCGATGTTCCTCAACACGGCGATCGACCAGCAGCTCGCCCGGTTCGCGGACGAGCACGGTCGGTCACCATCTGCAGAGGAGTCGGCCGAGATCCGTGGGCGCACACTCCGCACGGTTCGCTGCACGGTGCAGGCCGACATCCTCAAAGAGGACCAGGGCCAGAACACGTGCATCTTCTCCACCGAGTTCTCGCTCGGGGTGATGGCCGACATCCAGGAATGGTTCGTGCAGCACCAGGTGCGCAACTTCTACTCAGTGTCCATCTCCGGCTACCACATCGCCGAGGCCGGGGCCAACCCGATCAGCCAGCTGGCGTTCACGCTCGCCAACGGCTTCACCTACGTCGAGGCCTACCTCGCCCGCGGCATGAAGGTCGACGACTTCTCGCCCAACTTCTCCTTCTTCTTCTCCAACGGCATGGACCCCGAGTACACCGTGCTCGGCCGTGTGGCGCGGCGCATCTGGGCGGTGGCGATGAGGGATCGCTACGGCGCCGACGATCGCTCGCAGCGGGTGAAGTATCACGTGCAGACCTCTGGTCGTTCCCTGCACGCGCAGGAAATGGCGTTCAACGACATCCGCACCACGCTGCAGGCGCTCTGTGCGATCTACGACAACGCGAACAGCCTGCACACCAACGCCTACGACGAAGCCGTGACCACCCCAACGGCCGAGTCCGTGCGCCGGGCCCTGGCCATTCAACTCGTGATCAATCGCGAATGGGGTCTGGCGATGAACGAGAACCCGCTGCAGGGCAGCTTCATCGTCGAGGAGCTCACCGACCTCGTCGAGGCGGCAGTGCTGGCGGAGATGGACCGCATCAACGACCGAGGTGGCGTGCTCGGGGCGATGGAAACCGGCTACCAGCGGGGGCGCATCCAGGACGAGTCGATGCTGTATGAGCAGCGCAAGCACGACGGCACGCTGCCGATCATCGGCGTCAACACCTTCCGCAACCCGGCAGGAGACGCGATCCCCGAAGCGCTGGAACTGGCGCGATCCGACGACGCCGAAAAGCGTGACCAGATCGATCGGCTGCGCGCGTTCCAGCAACGCCACGCGGCCGAGGTCGAGCCAGCGCTGCAGCGGTTGCGCGACGCTGCGCTGCGCGGCGACAACATCTTCGCGGTACTCGTGGACGCAGTGCGCAGCTGCTCGCTCGGCCAGATCACCGACACACTGTTCGAGGTCGGCGGTCGCTACCGCCGCAACATCTGAGAGGACGAGACCGTGGACCAGTACCAGGCACCCACCGACGACATCGCTGCGGCGCTGCGCACGGCAGGCATCAGCGAGGTGCTCGCCTTGCGGACGTTCGCGGACATCGACGAAGGTGCCGTGCACGATGTGCTCGACGGCTTCGGCAAGCTCGCATCGGAGATCATCGCTCCGACCGACGCCATCGGTGATCGCGAGGGTGCTCGGCTCGACGTCGCGACGGGCACCGTGACCGTGCCCGACGCACTCGGCGAAGCGTTTCGGCACTACATCGACGGCGGCTGGCAGTCCATCGCCGCGGCGACGTCAGAGGGTGGCGGTGGGTTCCCGGGTGTGGTGGGAACCGCCGTCCATGAGATGTTCGGCTCGGCCAACATGGCCCTGTCACTCAACCCGATGCTGACTCAGAGCGCAGTCGAGCTGCTGGAGCGTTGGGGCGATGATGCACAACGTGCGATGGTGCTGCCGCACCTGATCGACGGCAGCTGGAGCGGCACGATGAACCTGACCGAGCCCGACGCCGGCTCCGACCTCGGTGCGGTGCGCACGATGGCGAAACCCCTCGGCGACGGCTTGTGGGCCATCACCGGCACCAAGATCTACATCACGTGGGGCGAGCACGATCTGGCCGAGAACATCATCCACCTCGTGCTCGCGCGCACGCCGGATGCACCACCGGGCACACGTGGCATCTCCGTGTTCCTCGTGCCCAAGTTCCAGATCGAAGCCAATGGGCGTCCCGGCGGGCGAAACGGTGTGCGGTGCCTGAGCATCGAGCACAAGCTCGGCATCCACGCGAGTCCAACATGTGTGCTGGAGTTCGCCGAGGCCGAAGGTCAGCTCGTCGGGCCTCTGATGGGCGGCATGAACGCGATGTTCAGCATGATGAACCCGGCCCGGCTCGCGGTCGGGGTGCAGGGTGTGTCCATCGCCGAGCGGGCCTTCCAACAGGCTCGCGCCCACGCCGGTGAGCGCCGCCAGGGTCAGGCCGCCGGCGTGACCGGACCAGCGCCGCTGATCCAACATCCCGATGTCCAGCGGATGCTGCTCGACATCGCCGCAACCCGAGATGCCATGCGCCTGCTCACCTTCGCCACCGCTGTGGCCGGTGATCTCGCCCACCATCACGCCGACGCCGACGAGCGCGCCAAGCATCAGCGCCGCGCCGACCTGCTCACGCCGCTGGCCAAGGCGTGGTGCACCGACCAGGGCATCCGCCTGGCGTCGCTGGCGCTGCAAGTGCACGGTGGCATGGGATTCGTGGAGGAAACCGGCATCGCCCAGCGGTCACGCGACGCGCGCATCAGCACGATCTACGAAGGCACGAACGGTATCCAGGCCATCGATCTCGTCGGTCGCAAGATCAGCCGCGACGGAGGCGCTGCCGCGGGTGAGCTGTTCGACGAGATCGAGCGAACCCTTGTCGAAGTGGCCGGTTCCGCCGACCTCGCTGATGCCGTAGCCCAACTCGCCGCCACCTTGGCCGATGCCCGCGCTGCCACGGCCTGGGTCGTGGAGCAGTCTGCCCGCGATCGAGCCGTGGTGTTGGCGGGTGCGTGCAGTTACCTCGATCTGATCTCGCTCGCCGTCGCCGGTGACCTCCTGCTCCGGCACGCCGTCGGTGAGGGCACGGTGCGTGCGGTGCGCCGCGCCCAGTTCTTCGCAGTGGAACTGCTCCGCCAGCGGCCGGCGTTCGGACGCATCACCCTGGGCCTGATGCCGCTGCGCGACGGCATCGACTGACGCGCCCGCCCACCAACCGCTTGGAGGTCCTCCGAAGCACACGGGTGCGGCGGAATGCCTCCAATGAGGGTCGACTGCTGGTGGCGGTCAGGCCAACTTCATGAACATCTTCTGGACATCCTCGATTGCGTAGCCCTGCGCGGCGGACGCCTCGGGGTGCTCGAGGCACCACGTGAGACCCGTCGCGACGAGCTTGAAGCCGGCCTGGTCCAGCGCCTTGCTGGCCGCCGAGATCTGGGTGACGATGTCGCGGCAGTCGCGCCCGTCGGCGAGCATCTGCTGGACCCCACGGATCTGACCTTCGATGCGGCGCAGCCGGCGGGTGAGGTCGTTGACCGCTTCCTCGGGGATCTCCATGTCCTGGTTTCCTCCTGTGTTGTCGGGGTTCGGGAGTGGGTGCAGCGTAACGGGGTGGTCAGCGGGGGGTGCCGACGGCGGCGACGGCGGAGCGCAGGCGGCTTGACACCTCGGCGCCGAGCTCGGCGAACGCAGGGTCGGACATCAACTCCAGCGGGTCGACGGCCGCCACCTGAGTGCCGCCCTCGACGGCTTCGATGGTGACGTTGCACGGCAGGAGCAGGCTGACCGACGGGTCGAGCTCGATGGCGCGACGGGCGAAGCCGGGTTGCACGCCCCGAGGATCTTCAGGAACGGACGCTCGAATCCCAACTTGGCCTGAAACACGGCCGCGACATCGATCTCGGTGAGCACACCGAAGCCTTGTTCGGCGAGCGCGCTGCGGATCGCGGCTTCCGCGTCGGCCGGGGAGAGATCGACGATCGTCTCGATTGCGTCCATTGCTGGCTCGTTTCTTTCAGGTGAGGGCGAGGACGGACCGGACAGCGGTGTAGATGGCGACGATCACCAGCAGCACGATGAACCAGCGCTGCAGGGATCGAGCGTCGCGTGTGCTGGCCAGGCGGCTGCCGATGGCCACGCCGAGCACACTCGCCACGGTGAACGGGATGACCGTGCCCCATTCGATCGCGCCGCCGTGGAGACGGGTGGTGAGGGCGATCACAGCATTGATCGCGATCACCAGGAGCGACGTGCCGACGGCCTCCGGCATCGAGAAGCCGAGCGCCAGCACGAGCGCAGGGACGATGACGAATCCGCCCCCGACGCCGAAGAACCCGGTGAGCAAACCCACCACGGAACCGGCTGCGGCAACCTTCAGCGCAGTGAGCAGGCCGTGGCTCATCGAAGGCGGCGCGTTGGTGGCGACCGCTGCACCAACGGACTGGGGACTGTGGACGATCGCCTGCGGGGCGCGGACGCGGCGGATCATGCCGTAGGCAGCCACAAGCATCAGTCCGGCGAAGGCGAGCAGCAGCACGTTGGGATCCGCAGCCCGGTTCCAGCGCGAGCCGACCAGCGAGCCGCCGATGCCGGCGAGACCGAAGATGGAGCCAGCGGCCACCCGAACGCGGCCGGCACGCCAGTGCGGGATCATGCCGATGACGGCCGTGAGCCCCACGAGCACGAGCGACGTGGTGGTGGCGTGCTTGGGCGACTGCCCAGCCGCGTAGACCAGCGCAGGCACGGCGAGGATGGATCCGCCGCCGCCGAGTGCGCCGAGGGAGAGGCCGATCAGCAGGCCGAGTGGTGAGGCGAGCAGGGCGCGCATCGCTCAGGCCTCCGTCGTTCGGCGTACGGGCTGGGTCCAGGCCAGGTAGCCACCGAGCAGATCGGACACGTCGGAGAAGCCGTTGGCGCGCAGCAGGCTGGCCGCGATGGACGAGCGGTAGCCGCCGGCGCAGTGCACAACGGTGGGCGCATTCGGGTCCAGCGCGTCGAGGTTGTCGAGCAATTGCGACAGGCTGACCAGCTGTGCTCCGGGTATGGTGCCGTTCTCGGTCTCGCCCGGGTTGCGGACATCGATCAGCTGCAGGTTCGGCACCGTGTTCAGGCAGGACGCGAGCTGGCCGACGGAAAGGCGTGATGCCTGGTCGACGAGCCAGGAGTTCGTGAGGAACGACTCCACCTGGTCGGCGAGCGAGCCGACGACCTGGTCGAAGCCGATGCGGGCGAGACGCGTCTGCGCTTCGTGCTCGTGCCCGGGATCGGTGACGAGCACGATCGGTGTCCCGGCGCGCACGACGGCGCCCGCGTACTCGGCGAAGCGGCCCCCGAGACCGATGTTGATCGACCGCCGCAGGTGTCCGGCCGCGAACGAGACGTCGTCACGGGCGTCGATCACGACTGCACCGTTGCGCTGGTGCTCCAGAACCTGTGCCAACGACAGCAGCGGCAGCGGGCGATGGTCGTCGAACAACTCGTGCTGCTCGCGGTTGCGGTTGGCGGCGAAGGAGAAGTACAGCGGTGCGGCGGCCTGCCCGTGGGTGACGGCCTCCACGAACTCGTCCTCGCTCATCGGGGCGAGCGCATAGTTCGTGCGCCGTTGCTCGCCGATGGTGGACGACGTCTCCGTGGACAGGTTCTTGCCACACGCCGATCCGGCACCGTGGGCGGGGTACACGCGCACGTCGTCCGGCAAGGTCATCAGGCGCTCGTGAAGCGAGTGGTAGAGCTGGCGGCCGAGTTCGTCGGCGGATACGCCGACAGATGCCAGCAGGTCCGGCCGGCCGACATCGCCTACGAAGAGGGTGTCGCCGGTCAGCACCGCGTCAGGCGCGCTGGACCGACCGTTCGGGTGCACCACGATGCTGATCGACTCCGGCGTGTGTCCCGGTGTCGCACGGATCTCGAGGACCACGTCGCCCAGCGCGATTTCGTCCCCGTCGGCGTACAAGGTCACCGGGAACCCGATGCGACCGTCAGCGGCAGCTCCATATCCGATCTCGGCGCGGGTGGCCGCAGCCAGCTCGAGGTGACCGGAGAGGAAGTCGGCGTGGAAGTGGGTTTCCAGGATGGAGACGATGGTCAGACCGTTGGACTCGGCGTCGGCCACGTACTCGGCGATGTCCCGCTGGGGATCCACCACCACGGCGCGCCCGCTGCCGATGTCGCCGATCATGTAGCTCGCATGCGAGAGGCACCCGAGGTAGTACTGGCGGAAGAACATGGTTGCACTTGTCTTCGGTTCCATAACTCCTCCAACATACCCATGGGGGTATATATTCCCTCGATCAATGATACCCTCGGAGGTATGTGCAGAGCAATCACCTGTCCCACCTGTCATCGTCCGAGTTGGGCCGGATGCGGCGCCCATGTCGAGCAGGTGCTCGGCCACGTGCAGCCCGCAGATCGGTGCCGGTGCAGCCCCGCCCCGAGCGAGCCGAAGCTGGGCTGGCTCGCGCGTCGGCGGACGTCGCGCTGACGGGCCGGGCCACGACCGGCGGACCAGTGGGCCGGCATGACTTCGGCTGGTAATGTCCAGCCGTGTTGATGGGCGACGGCGATGAAGCGTGACCGAGGCTGACCAGCGCAACGTGATCCCTGCGCCCGGTGATCGGTTGCTCCTGGACGACATCCGCTTGCTCGGCCGTCTGCTCGGCGAGGTCGTTCGGGACCAGGCGGGGGACGAGGTGTACGAGCTCGTCGAGGCCGTACGCCGGGCTGCGGTGGATGCACGGCGCCGTGACCATCCCCCCCTCACCGACCTCGATGCACTGCTCAGCGGGGTGCCGGTCGGCCATGCGCTGGAGGTCATCCGTGCGTTCTCGTGGTTCTCGCTGCTGGCCAACATCGC
>JAYTSB010000124.1:0-2724 GCA_043745825.1 Actinomycetota bacterium
TCGCCTGGACCGAGGAGCTGCGCTTCCCCTGGTGGCTCGGCGGCCGGCTCGGTGAGCTGATCGGCGGCAACGTGGTCATGAAGGCCATCTGGCGTCGCAACCTGCGTGGCCTGAAGGCGCTCGTCGAGACCTGATCCTGGCGTGCCGGCGGATCGTGTCTGCCCGCAGGCGGTCTTCGTAGAACCTCGCTTCGGTGCCTACACGGAGGCCAGCCGGGCGGTGTTCGCCGTGTTCGAGCACACCACCCCCGTCGTGGAGCCGATGTCGATCGACGAGGCGTTCGCAGCGAGGGCATGCAGATGCCCACGCTCCCGGACTGATGCAGTGGGGCGCTGTTCCCCGCCTCAGGTAGTTGGTCGGTCGATCCGCGCAAGCTCGGCAACGGGCTGCGTCCGGGTGGGTGGTGGTGGGGGAATAGTCGCTCCGTTCACCGCCGAGATGGTGAGGTCTCCCGACGCCACCGCCGCGGCAACGTCGCTCAGGCGCTGATTGGTCCGGCGTGCATAGGTGCGAAGTCGGCCGAACGCCGTGTTCATGTCGACGCTGAACCGCTCGGCGATCATTCCCTTGGCCTGTTCGATGGCGATCCGGCTGGTGAGCGCGTTCTGCAGACTGCCCTCGCGCTGCGCTGCGTCGCGTGCTGTCTGGTCCTGGATGATGACGATCGTGGCGACGTCGGCCAACGCGTGGGCCAACACGATGTCTGAGCGGGAGAGCACCACCGACTCGGACATGAACAGGTTGAGGCACCCGATCGTGGAGCTCTTCAACCGCAGCGGAACGGCGAACACCGACGGGAACCCGGCTTTGACGCTTTAGGCAGCGAACAAGGGCCACGGCGACCCCTGGTCGAGAGCAGCATGCATCACCGTGACGCCGCCGGTGTAGCAGTCGAGACAGGGGCCCTGCTGGTTCTGGATCTGGAACAGCTCGAGCAGCCCAACCTGTTCGCTCGACGCCGCAGTGACGATCAGCTGCCCGGACGGGTCGGCGAGCAAGATGCCGGCCTCAGAAGCATGCAGCAGTTCCACACTGCGCGTGGCCAAACCGGTCAGTACGTTGCCATTGTTGCAGCGAGCACGTGGGCGAGCCCGACACACAGCTCGTGCTGTGTGTCACTGAGGTCGCCCGGCGCCAGTTCGTAGAGCGTGAGCACGCCCAGCTTTGCGCCGTCGAACACCAATGGGTACGCAAACACCGCCCCGACCCCGGTACGCACGGCCAACTCCGCGAATGGCAGCCAGCGGACCGGAACACCGACGTCCAGACGCACGACCCGAACCGGCCGACCCATTCGAAACGCGTCGTGGCACGGCCCTTCGCCGAGCGTGAACTGCAGACTCTCCAACGCTGCCGCGCCGTGGCCGCCAACGCA
This sequence comes from Actinomycetota bacterium, assembly GCA_043745825.1. GTDB lineage: Bacteria > Actinomycetota > Acidimicrobiia > Acidimicrobiales > Ilumatobacteraceae > WLMZ01. The sequence continues at coordinate 1,376 of JAYTSB010000124.1, forward strand.
CACAGGCCCCGCCTGGTTCCCGTCCATCAGGGTGATGCCTGCGCCTGCTACGCCGAGGACGTCGATGCACACCCGGCACAGCCGCTCAACGGAAGCGTCACCGACCTGCCCCGCGAAGGCGGTTGCGAGGTCTTGCCACTGCTCCGCTCTCACGCTGCACCAACATCTGCCACAACCACTCCCGCCATCGAGGTGCGTGACCGAGGTCTGGAGTGACGCAGCGAAGATGAACTTCGCAGACGGCACGGTACACCGCTCATCGCCGAACTGGCGACGCCAGACCTCGGTGGGTGTCGGTGGGTGTCGGTGGGTGTCGGCGGCGTCGGGCGCCGCAACAAATGCCTGCGGCGTGGGTTACCATCTGAACAGGTCGTCCGTTGCTCCAGACCCTGGTGACGCTGCAACTCGCCAGCAAGGGGTCCGCGTGAGCACCACACCGCGAGCACAGTCATTCGCCGTCGGCCCGATCGAGTCGCGCTGTGGCGCCAATTCTGTTCGTGCGCTCTTCACCAGTGGCGCGCTCGACCATCTTCCGGTCGCCGCGTTGTGCTTCGAGCGGGGTGCCCTGATCGATGCCAATCGGGAATGGGAGGCGATCAGTGGCTTGGCGACCCACGACCCCGACGACGACCGCAGGTGGCTCGATGTCGTGCACCCGGACGACCGAGACGCTGCGCTGGCGTTGAGCCTTTCACCGAAGCTGACCGAAGACGGAGCGCTCAACCTGCGAATCATCCGAGACGGCCTCACGTGGAGGTCGACCACTGCAAACCGCCGATCAGGTCAGGAGGTTCAACAAGGCCTTCGGAGACCACTCGGCCGCAGTGTACGGGTGTGCTGCGTTGATCTGTGCAGACGCCGCAGCGCGCGTGACAGAGCAGTCCTTCGTGGAGTTCTGGCGACAGGGAGAGGTGTCGGAACCCGCTTCGGTGAGAGTCCACCTACTCACGGTCGCCCACCGCCTCGCCCGACGCGCGGCGCTGTTGGCAGTGCGCGCCGACGAAACGGGGTCCGATCAGGTGGATGTGGTGCTGCGTCGCGGACAGGCCATCGAGCGGACGCTTGCGTGCGCGTCTCTCAACCGGGCCGAGCGGAGCGAAGCGGCGCTCGTCATTCACGGACGCTGCACCACCCGTGAGGTTGCTCGGATCCTGGCCCTCCCCGAGGGTGAGGTTCATGACCAGCTCAGAACAGCGCTGCGCCACATTCGCACCACGCTGGCCGCCGGCGAATGACGCTGGTCAGGCGATGGGGCGTCTGCGCCCAACCCGGCAGTCTTCGTCTGAGGAGGGCACTATCCGGGTAACCGCTCGATCATGACTGATCCCCGGAATATCGCGCACGACAAG